>NZ_JBDGLI010000009.1:0-268780 GCF_057655955.1 Pseudomonas sp. Soil_N_39 | reverse complement strand
CTTCAGGTAAGTGAGAGCCCCGGTCAGTTTAGATTTACCGGGACTCCCACACGGGCTGACCATCTCATTAACGCTTTGCCCCACCACTCGGCACCTCGCCTAGGCTCGGTGTGCCCGAACGCAAGCATTGCTCCGTGGGCCGCCGCGAAGGGCCATCCATGGCCCAGCGCGGCTATCCCGGCATCCATGCCGGGATACCCACTGCGCAATGCCTGCGTTCGGCCAGCGTGGTTTAACGGGGCGTCGAGATCAAAAAGCCAAAGCAAGAGCAAGAGCGGGACACATGCCAGTCTATGTGGCTGAGCCACCGCAATCGCGAGCAAGCTCGCTCCCACATTGGATATTCAGCAGACACAAAATCCATGTGCATCCCGCCCCCCCTGTGGGAGCGAGCTTGCTCGCGATGAGGCCGGCCCATCCAACATCACCGCAAACTGACCCACCGCCTTCGCGAGCAAGCCCGCTCCCACAGGAGAAATACGGTCTCACCAAGAACCAGATCGGCTGTCAGGCCGCCTCGTGGTGGACGTTGATCTCGGCGCCCCGTTAACCACGCTGGCTGAACGAAGGTGTTGCGCAGTGGCAACCCGGCTTCGCTTACTTTTGCGCTCTTCAAAAGTGAGCCGCTGTAAGAGCGAAACCCTAAGTGACCGTTACCGAAGAAATGGATATACCACCATCTCCGAAAAAACGAAGCCCCAAAAAAACGGCGCTTCCCATTTCTGAAGAAGCGCCGTTTTTTCTAACTGAACAGCATCACAACCAAGTTTGAAAAAGCATCAAGCAATTAGAAACGCTTGATATCCGCCTGACTCTCCAACTGCTTGCGATAGGCCGCAAAGTCCTGCTGACCCACACGGGACGCAAGGTAGCGACGATATTCTGCTTTCTCTTCGTCAGTCGGTGCCGCTGCTTCGTTCACGCCATTCAGACGCACGACCACCAGGCTGCCGTCAGGCAAAGTCACACTACTGAACGTCGGCTTGTCCTTGGACTCAGGCTTGGGCATGCGGAACAGCGCTTGCAGCACCGCCGGGTCGATGCCTTCCTGGTTGCGGGTGGCCGCCTCGGTGGCTTTCCAGCCCTGGCCGTCGACCGGTTTGTCCAGTGCCGTCTTGCCGTCGCGCAGGCTGGCGATCAGCTCGTCGGCGCGAGTCTTGGCCGCTGCGCTGGCGTGTTCCTTGGCCAATTGAGCGCGAATGGGCCCGGACACCTTGTCCAGCGGCAGTTGCTCAGGCTTGCGGTGCTCCTTGGCACGCAGCACCACGACGGTTTCCGGGTCCAGCTCGATGGCAGTGCTGTTGGCACCTTCATCCAGCACTTCCGGACTGAACGCCGCTGTGACCACGGCACGATTGGCCGCAATTCCTTCGCCGCCTTCCCGACCGAACGGGGCCGATGTGTGGACGGTCAGCTTCAGGTCCTGAGCCGGTTGCGCCAGGTCGGACGCTTCGAACGAGGCATCCTCCAGTTGCTTGCTCGCCTCCACGAAACGCTGCTCCACCTGCTGAGTCTTCAGCTCGCGAGTCAGCTTGTCCTTGAGACTGGCAAAGGTCGGCACTTCAGGCGCTTCAACACCCAGCAGCTTGATCAGGTGCAGACCGAAGTCGGTGCGGACCGGTGCCGAGACCTGATCCTTGCTCAAGGCGTACAAGGCCTTTTCGAATTCCGGATCGTAGACGCCCGGGCCGGCATAACCGAGATCACCACCGTTGTTCGCCGAACCCGGATCCTGGGAAAACTCCTTCGCCAGGGCCTCAAACGACTCGCCTTTGGCCAGGCGAGCCTGGATCTCTTCAATCTTCGCCTTGGCCTGGGCTTCGGTCACCTTGTCGTTCACTTCGATCAAGATGTGCGCAGCGCGACGCTGTTCGGACAGGTTGGCGATTTCTTTCTGATAGGCCGCTTGCAGGTCTTCGTCCTTGACGCTGACCTGATCAAAGAAAGAGGCTTTCTTCAGCTCGAGGTAATCGATGACCACCTGGTCAGGCGTCATGAATTCCTTGGCGTGTTGGTCGTAGTAAGCCTTGACCTCGTCATCGGTCAGCTTCACCGACGCAGGATCGGCCTTGATGTTCAAGGTGGCGAAATCACGGGTCTGCTTTTCCAGGCGGGCGAATGCCAACACTTGGGCATCGGTGACAAAACCGCTGCCCGCCAGGCCTGCGCGCAACTGACCGATCAGCATTTCCTGAGCCAGCATCTGGCGGAATTGCATACGGCTGTAACCCAGCTGGCGGATCACTTGATCGAAACGCTCAGCGCTGAATTTGCCATCGACCTGGAACTCAGGCGTTTGCAGGATTACTTGATCGAGCGCAGCTTCGGAGAAAGCGAATTTCGCATCGTGTGCACCTTGCAGCAACAACTTGCGGTCGATCAGGCCCTTGAGCGCCGAATCGCGCAGCATTTTTTCGTCCAGCAGGGAGGCGTCGAAATCCTTGCCCAACTGTTGCATGAGCTGACGGCGTTGCATGTCGACCGCCTGGCTCAGCTCGTTCTGGCTGATTTTTTCGCCGTTGACCTTGGCCGCGTCATTGCTATTGGTGGTGGCTTGAAAAATGGCATCGAAACCGGTCAACGCCATCAATGCGACGATGACCCCGATGATGGTCTTGGCAATCCAGCCTTGTGAATTGTCCCTGATATTCTGCAGCATGCGTCCCCCAGAAACGGTTGAACTTCAAATTTAGGCAACCGTGGAGCGTGGGTAGAATCCGGATAGAAGAAAGGCGCATCCGAGGATGCGCCTTCTCGTAACTGGCGGAGCGGACCGGGCTCGAACCTGCAAGCCCTGGCGTGCCAGACCGGTTGCAACCGGCCGTATTACCGCTCCGCTGCCAAGCCAGGCATGACCCCGACCCGGATAAACTCAACGAAACCTTAGTTAACGGCTTCTTTCAGTGCTTTACCAGCTTTGAAGCCTGGCTTTTTGGCAGCAGCGATTTCCAGCGTCTTACCGGTCTGCGGGTTGCGACCGATACGAGCAGGACGATCGGTCACGGAGAAGGTGCCGAAACCAACCAGAACAACGGAGTCGCCAGCCTTGAGAGCGCCAGTGACGGATTCGATTACAGCGTCCAGCGCACGGCCAGCAGCAGCTTTCGGGATATCAGCGGATGCAGCGATAGCATCAATCAGTTCCGACTTGTTCACTCTAAGTCCCCTTATATCTATTTGAGATGATTCTAAGTTTTTTTGGTGAAAGCAAAAACGAGTGCTGAATGGCCTGCAGACACTTAAGAGCCGCTTTATAACAAGGGCTCTAAAAAACTGTCAAGGAAGGCCCCCCAGGCAAATGCGTATTAATGCGTGCTAATTCTTTCCTTAGAGTCAGACTCTCGCTTTTCTTCCTTCGCGACAATCTCCGGAGCCACATCCGGCAAGGGCTCCGGCGCGTATTGCAGCGCAATTTGCAGGACCTCGTCAATCCATTTAACCGGTTTGATCTGAAGATCTTGCTTGATGTTGTCAGGAATTTCCTTCAGATCGCGGACATTCTCTTCGGGAATGATCACGATCTTGATCCCGCCACGGTGTGCCGCCAGCAGTTTTTCCTTCAAGCCGCCGATCGCCAGGACCTGGCCGCGCAGCGTGATTTCACCCGTCATGGCGACGTCGGCGCGCACTGGGATACTGGTCAACGCCGAGACCAGGGCCGTGCACATGCCTACACCGGCGCTTGGGCCGTCCTTGGGCGTAGCCCCTTCGGGCATGTGGATATGCGTGTCACGCTTCTCATGGAAGTCCAGGGGAATGCCCAGGCTCCGGGCGCGGCTGCGCACCACCGTCAGCGCCGCGGTGATCGATTCGACCATCACGTCGCCCAGGGAACCGGTCTTGATCAGTTGACCCTTACCCGGTACCACGGCCGCTTCGATGGTGAGCAACTCACCACCGACCTGAGTCCACGCCAGGCCAGTCACCTGGCCGATCTGGTCCTGCTGCTCGGCCAGGCCGTAGCGGAACTTGCGCACGCCCAGAAAGTGCTCCAGCAGGTCCGCAGTGACCTTGACCGCGAAGCGTTTTTCCAGCGCATGTTCCTTGACCGCCTTGCGGCAGACCTTGGCAATCTGCCGCTCCAGGCCCCGCACACCAGCTTCGCGGGTGTAGTAGCGGATGATGTCGCGAATCGCTTCCTCGTCGAATTCCAGTTCGCCTTTTTTCAGGCCGTTGGCCTGGATCTGCTTGGGCGAAAGGTACTTCACGGCGATGTTGATCTTCTCGTCTTCGGTGTAGCCCGGCAGACGAATCACCTCCATCCGATCCAGCAATGCCGGCGGAATGTTCATGGAGTTGGAGGTGCAGAGGAACATCACGTCCGACAGGTCGTAGTCGACCTCCAGGTAGTGATCGTTGAAGTTGTGATTCTGCTCAGGATCGAGCACTTCGAGCAACGCAGAGGCGGGATCGCCGCGCATGTCGCTGCCCATCTTGTCGATTTCGTCCAAAAGGAACAGCGGATTGCGCACGCCGACTTTTGTCATCTTTTGAATCAATCTTCCCGGCATCGAACCGATATAGGTCCGGCGATGACCACGAATTTCCGCTTCGTCGCGCACACCACCCAAGGCCATGCGTACGAATTTGCGGTTGGTCGCGTGGGCAATCGACTCCGCAAGGGAGGTTTTACCAACCCCGGGAGGACCGACCAGGCAAAGGACCGGACCGCGAATCTTTTTCACACGCTTCTGCACGGCGAGGTACTCAAGGATGCGTTCCTTGACCTCTTCCAGACCGTAATGGTCGGCGTCGAGGATGTCTTCGGCGCGTGCCAGGTCCAGACGCACCTTGCTCTGGGCCTTCCACGGCACCTGGACCAGCCAGTCGATGTAGGAGCGCACAACGGTGGCTTCGGCAGACATCGGCGACATTTGCTTGAGCTTGTTCAACTCAGCCTGGGCCTTGGCCAAGGCGTCCTTGGGCAAGCCGGCGGCATCGATGCGCTTTTTCAGCTCCTCGATTTCGTTGTGGCCCTCGTCGCCATCGCCCAACTCTTTCTGAATGGCCTTCATCTGCTCATTCAGGTAGTACTCGCGCTGGCTGCGCTCCATCTGCTTCTTGACGCGACCGCGAATGCGTTTTTCGACCTGCAACAGGTCGATTTCGCCGTCGAGCAACGCCAGCACGTGCTCGACACGGGCCGACAGATCGATGATCTCGAGAATTTCCTGCTTCTGCTCGATCTTGAGGGCCATGTGGGCCGCCATCGTATCGACCAGCCGCCCAGGCTCGTCGATGCTGTTAAGCGACGACAGGACCTCTGCAGGCACCTTCTTGCCCAACTGCACGTATTGTTCGAACTGTGACAGCAGGCTGCGGACAAACACCTCTGATTCACGCTCGGGCGCATCGACTTCTTCGATCAGCGACACTTCGGCCCGGCAATGGCCGTCCACTTCGCTGAAACGTTCAACAGTACCGCGCTGCTCGCCTTCGACCAGGACCTTGACGGTACCGTCGGGCAACTTGAGCAATTGCAGAACCGTTGCAATCGTACCTACGCGATACAGTGCGTCTTCGCCGGGATCATCGTCGGCTGGATTTCTCTGAGCCAGCAGAAGAATCTGCTTGTCACCCGTCATCGCAGCCTCGAGGGCTTCGATGGACTTCTCGCGCCCCACGAACAGCGGGATAACCATGTGCGGATACACCACGACATCGCGCAATGGCAGGAGAGGCAATTCGATGGTTGTCTTCATGATTTCGCCTCTACGGCGGCCCTAGGGCCGGAAACAGATGGAAGTAAGCTTGAAACCAAGATGGGGGCAGCCTTGAAAAAAAACAAGCGCTAAGACACGTCTAAAACACGCTAAAAGCAAAGGGGCCCGAAGGCCCCTTCTTTGTTCCGGCAGCAGGACGCTTATGCGTCCGGAGCGGCCTTGGCAGCCGGCTCACTGTTTTCATAGATATACAGTGGCTTGGACTTGCCTTCTATAACGCTTTCATCGATCACGACTTTACTCACCTCGGACTGCGAGGGGATTTCATACATCGTGTCGAGCAATACGCCTTCGAGAATCGAGCGCAAACCACGGGCACCGGTCTTACGCTCCAGGGCACGTTTAGCGACAGATTTCAGCGCGTCGGAACGGAATTCCAGGTCTACACCTTCCATTTCGAACAGCTTGGCATACTGCTTGGTCAGGGCGTTTTTCGGCTCGGTCAGAATCTGCATCAACGCCGCTTCATCCAACTCGTCCAGCGTCGCCAGGACCGGCAGACGACCGACGAATTCCGGGATCAGACCGAACTTGACCAAATCGTCAGGTTCGACTTCACGCAGGGACTCACCGACCTTCTTGCCCTCTTCCTTGCTGCGCACTTCGGCGTTGAAACCAATGCCACCACGGGTGGAACGGTTTTGAATAACCTTTTCCAGGCCGGAAAACGCACCACCGCAGATGAACAGGATGTTACGGGTGTCGACCTGCAGGAATTCCTGCTGCGGATGCTTGCGACCACCTTGGGGTGGAACGGAAGCGACCGTGCCTTCGATCAACTTGAGCAAGGCCTGCTGCACGCCCTCACCGGAAACATCCCGGGTGATGGACGGGTTGTCGGACTTGCGGGAAATCTTGTCGATTTCGTCGATGTAGACAATGCCCATCTGGGCTTTTTCCACATCGTAGTCGCACTTCTGCAACAACTTCTGAATGATGTTCTCGACGTCTTCACCTACATAACCCGCCTCGGTGAGGGTGGTTGCGTCGGCGATGGTGAACGGAACGTTCAGCAAACGGGCCAGGGTTTCGGCAAGCAGGGTCTTACCCGAGCCTGTCGGGCCGATCAGCAGAATGTTGCTCTTGCCGAGTTCGACCTCGTCATTCTTTTTGTCACGCTGGTTCAGGCGCTTGTAGTGGTTGTATACCGCTACGGCCAGTACCTTTTTTGCACGTTCCTGACCAATCACATACTGATCAAGGATGCCGCTGATTTCTTTAGGCGAAGGCAATTTATGCGCGCTGCTCTCGGCCTGGGCTTCCTGCACCTCCTCGCGGATGATGTCATTGCACAGGTCGACGCACTCGTCGCAAATGAAGACCGAGGGGCCGGCAATCAATTTGCGCACTTCATGCTGGCTTTTGCCACAGAAGGAGCAATAAAGCAGTTTGCCGTTGTCCTCGCCGTTGCGGGTGTCAGTCATTCGATCGATCCAAATCCGATAGGCTTGCAACACAAGATGAAGGCAATTGCGGGCTTTTTCAAGCCCGCAGGCGGCCGGTCATCCCAACCACCTGCATTTTGAGCGGCTTAGGCAGGCATTTGACGCTTGTTGATCACCGAGTCGATCAGGCCATATTCGGCTGCACGCTCGGCGCTCATGAAGTTGTCACGCTCGGTGTCGCGCTCAATGGTTTCGAGGCTTTGGCCGGTGTGATGGGCCAACAACGAATTCAGGCGCGAACGAATGTGGAGGATTTCCTTGGCATGGATGTCAATGTCCGACGCCTGGCCCTGGAAGCCGCCCAATGGCTGGTGAATCATCATCCGCGAGTTAGGCAGGCAGTGGCGCTTGCCCGCTGCGCCGCCGGCGAGCAGGAAGGCACCCATGCTGCAGGCCTGGCCGATGCAGATGGTGGAAACGTCAGGCTTGATGAACTGCATGGTGTCGTAGATCGACATGCCCGCAGTCACCGAACCGCCAGGTGAGTTGATGTACAGATGGATATCCTTGTCCGGGTTTTCCGCTTCAAGGAACAACAGTTGCGCCGCGACCAGGTTGGCCATGTAGTCTTCGACGGGGCCGATCAGGAAGATGACGCGTTCCTTGAGCAGACGCGAGTAGATGTCATAGGCACGTTCGCCGCGGGCGGACTGCTCGATAACCATCGGGACCAGGCCGCCTGCGGCCTGGATGTCAGAGCTCTGCTGATAAAAAGAATTGCGGGACATGTCTCGCAGTCACTCCCAAATAGTTATGTCTTGAATACGCATAAGCCAGCACGAAGGCTGGCTTATGGGTGTTTATTTCTTACCGCAGAACCATCAATCGGCTTGTGGAGCTTCCACCGGCTTGACCGCTTCTTCGTAAGAGACCGCTTTATCGGTCACGCTAGCTTTCTGCAGAACAGTATCCACAACTTGTTCTTCCAGCACAACCGAACGGACTTCGTTCAGTTGCTGGTCGTTCTTGTAGTACCAGGACACGACTTGCTCAGGCTCTTGATAGGCCGAGGCCATTTCCTGGATCAGCTCGCGAACGCGGGCTTCGTCAGGCTTGAGCTCGAACTGCTTGACCACTTCGGCAACGATCAGGCCCAGCACGACGCGGCGCTTGGCTTGCTCTTCGAACAGCTCGGCAGGCAGCTGGTCCGGCTTGATGTTGCCGCCAAACTGTTGAACAGCCTGCACACGCAGACGGTTCACTTCGTTGTCCAGCAAAGCCTTTGGCACTTCGATCGGGTTGGAGGCCAGCAGACCGTCCATGACCTGGTTCTTGACCTTGGACTTGATGGCCTGGCGCAGCTCACGCTCCATGTTCTTGCGAACTTCGGCGCGGAAACCTTCCAGACCGGTTTCCTTGATGCCGAACTGGGCGAAGAACTCTTCGTTCAGCTCAGGCAGTTTCGGCTCGGAAACGCTGTTGACGGTTACGGTGAACTCGGCGGCTTTGCCAGCCAGGTCCAGGTTCTGGTAGTCCTCAGGGAAGGTCACGTTCAGAACGCGCTCTTCACCGGCCTTGGCGCCAACCAGGCCATCTTCGAAACCAGGAATCATGCGACCGGAGCCCAACACCAGCTGGGTGGCCTTGGCAGAACCGCCAGCGAACACTTCGCCGTCGACCTTGCCGACGAAATCGATGTTCAGCTGATCTTCGTTCTGGGCAGCACGCTCGGTCACTTCGAAACGGGTGTTCTGCTTGCGCAGGATGTCCAGCATCTTGTCCAGGTCGGCATCCGACACGTCAGCGCTAAGGCGCTCGACGGCGATGGATTCGAAACCGGCAACCGTGAACTCAGGGAACACTTCGAACGTGGCGACGAACTCCAGGTCCTTGCCTTTTTCCAGCACTTTAGGCTCGACGGACGGGGCGCCGGCCGGGTTCAGCTTCTGCTCGACGACCGCTTCGTAGAACGAAGACTGGATCACATCGCCCACGGCTTCCTGACGCGCATCAGCTTCGTAACGCTGACGGATCACGCTCATTGGCACTTTGCCTGGGCGGAAACCTGGGATTTTGGCCTTTTGGGCAGTCTGCTGCAGACGCTTGTTGACCTGAGTCTCGATACGCTCAGCCGGCACGGTGATGCTCATGCGGCGCTCAAGAGCAGAAGTATTTTCAACAGAAACTTGCATGGATATTCCTCGTTGCACAGACGTTGGCCGGGCGTTTCCGACCCCAGAATCAAGGGCATGCATTCTAGTAGGTCAAACTCAAGAAGTCACCCTACTGAAAACGCGCTGGAAACAGGCGCCGGATTTAGGACGGGGCAAACGGTCATGCCCCACCCGGATTGCAAATACAGTCGATTCAATCCAAGGCTCTGCGCCAACGCTTCTATATATAGAAGCGACTTGTCCGGTCGCGCAGCGCCCCGTCCCACAAGGAGACCGACGGGCATGCCGCGCATCATCACGAAACACATTCGCGACGAACCGACCGCAGCGCACAACCACAAAAACAGTGCCGACGCCAAACACAGAACCATTGAAAACAAAAACGGCGCAGCCCTTTTCAGGTACTGCGCCGTTTTCTGCTATTTAAATAGCGACTTGTATGGTGCGGACGGAGAGACTCGAACTCTCACACCTTGCGGCGCTGGAACCTAAATCCAGTGTGTCTACCAATTCCACCACATCCGCGTATCAAGCTTTTAAAGCAAAGGCGCCAGATTGTTAGATCTGGCGCCTCTCTAGAATATGGGGTGGACGATGGGGATCGAACCCACGACAACGGGAGTCACAATCCCGTGCTCTACCAACTGAGCTACGCCCACCATATTGCCTTGTTGCCTTACTTGTGCCAAAGCTGCCTAATTGGCGCACCCGGCAGGACTCGAACCTGCGACCATCCGCTTAGAAGGCGGATGCTCTATCCAGCTGAGCTACGGGCGCCTTTTTAATCTGTATTCTTGGACGATTACAAACTAAGTGCTTTCAGTTTTGCCGAGTTGAAACAACCAACTCCGCTCCACCTTCTTAACCAGTGCTAGGCTGTGCCCGACAAGTGCGACGAATGTTATAGACGGCCTGATAGGTCGTCAACTCTTTTTTAAAAAAAATTCATTTAATTAAAGGGGTTAGGGGAATTTGCAGACCAAGCGCCTTTGCCCTCACGCCCCGGCATGCGAGAATGCGTTCTCTTTTTTTCCCCTCTCGATGGTTAACCACGCGCAATGACTGCACAACTTATCGACGGCAAATCGATCGCCGCCAGCCTGCGCCAGCAGATCGCCCAACGAGTCACCGAGCGCCGCCAGCAAGGCCTGCGTACGCCCGGCCTTGCGGTGATCCTGGTCGGCAGCGATCCTGCCTCTCAGGTTTATGTCTCGCACAAGCGTAAAGACTGTGAAGAGGTCGGCTTCCTTTCCCAGGCCTACGACCTGCCTTCCGAAACCACCCAGCAAGCGTTGGCCGATCTGATCGATCGCCTGAACGACGATCCGAACATCGACGGTGTTCTGCTCCAGTTGCCGCTGCCTGAACACCTCGACGCCTCCAAGCTGCTGGAGCGCATCCGCCCGGACAAAGACGTCGACGGTTTCCATCCTTATAACGTCGGCCGCCTGGCCCAGCGTATCCCACTGCTTCGCCCCTGCACCCCCAAAGGCATCATGACCTTGCTGGAAAGCACTGGCGTGGACCTGTATGGCCTCGATGCCGTGGTGGTAGGGGCGTCCAACATTGTTGGCCGTCCGATGGCCATGGAACTGCTGCTGGCCGGCTGCACCGTGACCGTGACCCATCGTTTCACCAAGGACCTGGCCGGCCATGTCGGCCGTGCCGACCTGGTGGTGGTGGCCGCCGGCAAACCCGGCTTGGTCAGGGGCGAGTGGATCAAGGAAGGCGCCATCGTCATCGACGTGGGCATCAATCGCCAGGACGACGGCAAGCTGGTGGGTGACGTGGTCTACGAGACCGCCCTGCCCCGCGCCGGCTGGATCACCCCGGTCCCCGGCGGCGTCGGCCCGATGACCCGCGCCTGCCTGCTGGAAAACACGTTGTACGCGGCCGAGACGCTGCATAGCTGATAGACGCGCTAACAAAGACCCTGTGGGAGCGAGCGTGCTCGCGATAGCGGTGGACCGGCCAACATCCAGTTGACTGACACACCGCTATCGCGAGCAAGCTCGCTCCCACAGGTGTTTCTGGGGCCCGGACTTTAGCCGCCAGGGATCGAGCGCGTACGCGGAGCACGCAAATTACGAATTTTTCAGATTCGATTCGCCAGAATCCTCCTTCATTAAACTTTATTTATTCACAAGCCTTGGCGATACAGGCATATAGCGCTGCTGTCGCCCATACTCCTAGAATGCGACGTTTTTTTAAAAGTCGTTGCTCAACGGCACCTTCAACTCCATCGAGTCTACTCGCGTGAAAATCCGCCTTTCGATCATTAGCCTGTTCTTCGCTTTCACAGGCCCTTTTATCACGCAAAATGCCGTTGCCCAGGAAACCATCGCAGCGCCTCGGGATACGGCCAAGCTGCAAGTTGCCTCGGGCAGCGCGATGCTGTTGGACCTGCAGACGGATAAAGTCGTTTATTCGAGCAACCCGGACGTGGTGGTGCCCATCGCTTCGGTGACCAAGCTGATGACCGGCCTGATCGTGCTGGATGCCAAACAGAACCTGGATGAATACATTTCCATCACCATCGCCAACACCCCGGAGATGAAGGGGGTGTTTTCCCGGGTCAAGCTCAACAGCGAACTGTCGCGCCGGGACGTGCTGTTGATCGCCCTGATGTCTTCGGAAAACCGCGCCGCCGCTAGCCTTGCCCACCACTATCCGGGCGGCTACGCAGCGTTCATTGCCGCGATGAACGCGAAGGCCAAGGCGCTGGGCATGACCAGCACGCATTACGTCGAACCCACGGGCCTGTCGATCCACAACGTCTCCACCGCCCGGGACCTGACCAAACTGCTGATCGCCGCCCGCAAGTACCCACTGCTGAGCGAACTGAGTACGACCAAGGAAAAGACCGTTACCTTCCGCAAGCCCGTATATAGCCTGGGGTTCCGTAATACCGATCACCTGGTCCACAAGGCTAACTGGGACATCCAACTGACCAAGACCGGTTTCACCAACCAGGCCGGACACTGCCTGGTGCTGGTGACGAAGATGGGTAATCGCCCGATGGCGCTGGTGATCCTCGACGCCTTTGGCAAGTACACGCACTTCGCCGATGCCAGCCGGATTCGTAGCTGGGTGGAAACCGGAAAAAGCGCCGCCGTGCCGGCGGTGGCCCTGCAATACAAGGCTGCCAAGAATCTCAAGAGCCGCCAGAGTGGTGTGGTGGAGGCCTCCAAGTAAGCCGCGCGTTGTAATGCTGTTCACTTAGAAAAAGCGGCGCTTCTTTTTGGGAGCGCCGTTTTTTTTGCTTGGATTTTGAGTTTTGGGTGTATATCCGTTTCTTCGGTAACGGCTACTTAGGGTTCCGCCCTGACGGCGGGTCAATTTCGAAAAGCCCGGAAGCCGGCTCTTTCAAAAGTGACCCGCTGTAAGAGCGGAACCATAAGCCGCCGTTACGCAAAAAACGGATATACACACCAAACCACGCGTCTATCTACGGCTTCAGGTCACCCAGCGGATCATAAGACTTGGGCTTGCCCTCATCCTTCTTCTCGTCCAGAGGCGCCTTGGCCGGCCCTACCGGATCGACCTGGGGATCCTCAAGGTCCGGCGAATCCGGATCGAACCCCAGGTCATCACCGCTGGAATGCTCCGATGAATGTGGCCCCGTAGGTGTTTTCGACTGTGCCATGCGTGCCTCCTCCAATCACGGTCGGAAAATGCCCCAACCCTGACAATAAGAGCCCCAGGACTGCCGGGTCGTGCCCGCCAAGTGACGAACGGGCCGATCAATCAATGCGCAGCGCCCAGGGCCCTGGTGGCCCGCGCCGCAGCTTGCTCCTGCCCTGCCCCGCCCAGATCAGCCGCCGCTTTCAACCAACGCTGTGAATCGACATTGGCGGGAAGCTGCGTGGGTCGCTGCACAAGCACCGCCCAGCCGCCCGCACTCTGAAAGGCCGATTCGAAGGCACTGAAGCTCATCAACTGCCGCGGGTTCATGCCGGCACGCAGCAATACCGTCTGCTTCTGACGGTTGTAGCCGGCGAGAATCCCATACCGAGGCTCGGCCCAGAACGCCGAACCGTCGATATAGCGCACCAGCACCGGATAGCCCGCCGCGACCTGCTCCAACAGCGCAGGCAGCTTGGCGTCGAGGGGATACACCAGCAGTCCATACTCGCGCGCCAGGGTGGACATATTCTGCTGCAAACCGGCTTCGCCACCCGGTAGGTGCAACGGTTTTTCCAGCAACCCCGGAGTGATCACGGTGCCTTGCAACGTCAACAGAGCGGCCAGGGACTGCGGGGCTCCCTGGTGCATTTCACCACGGTAGAACGGGACGCTGTTGAGCTCCACCCGCTCGGGCAGGCGCTGGATCTGCGGCGATACGCTGCCCGCGCAACCCGCCAGGGCGACGAGGCAGGACGCCGCCAGTACCAGTGATCGAAACGATAAAATGACCGGCGACATAACGACTCTCTTGTTCAGGCACCCGGCATCCAGGCCAGGCTCGGGTCGACGATCATAAGGTGCGCCCAGCCCTGGGTATAGCCATAACCCTCGTTTTACGACGGCAATAGAACGAACCGATCCGAACCCAAGCGCCACAGATCGATTAGCTGCAACACTTGAGCGACTAGACTGTCCATTGTACTGAGTGCGATATCCCGGACCGGGATAGAAGGAGGCACAATGAGCCTGACGACGACAATCCTGATGCTGGTATTCGGCTGGCTGAGCGTAGCCACGGCCATGCTGTGGGGAGTGCTCCGAATCGCCCGGCGCCATCATCACGCGCCACCAGCGCCATCGGAAAAAGCCACCAAACCTGCCCGGCGCCACGCCGCCGCACACTGACTGCTCACTTTCACACCTATATTTCTCAAATCCAAAAAAAAGCCACCCGGGCCTGGACCCGGGTGGCTTCTGTCTGCCTGGAATCAGGCGTTGTCGGGCAGCGTCTTTTCCCTGGCTCGACGGGACAACATGTTCAACACCTCGATCGCCGCCGAGAACGCCATGGCCGCGTAGATATAGCCCTTGGGCACATGGGCGCCGAAGCCTTCGGCGATCAGCGTCATGCCGATCATGATCAGGAAGCCCAGGGCCAGCATGACCACCGTCGGGTTGTCATTGATGAACTTGGCCAGCGGTTCGGCCGCCAACAGCATCACCAGCACCGAAACGACGACTGCGATGATCATGATCGGCAGATGCTCGGTCATGCCCACGGCCGTGATGATGCTGTCGATGGAAAATACCAGGTCCAACATCAGGATCTGACCGATGGCCGCGGCGAAGCCCAGGGTCACGCCGGACGTGGCCGACTTGGGATCATTCGGCGCCGGGTCCATGCTGTGGTGGATTTCAGTGGTCGCTTTCCACAGCAAGAACAGGCCACCGGCGATCAGGATCATGTCCTTCCAGGAGAACGCCTGGCCGAGGATTTCGATGACCGGCTCGGTCAACTGCACAATGAAGGCAATGGTGCTCAACAAGCCCAGGCGCAGGATCAACGCCATGCCGATACCGATCCGCCGCGCCTTGGCACGATGTTGTACGGGCAGCTTGTTGGTCAAAATCGAAATGAAGATCAGGTTATCGATGCCAAGCACGATTTCCATCACGACCAGAGTCGCCAGGGCGATCCACGCGGTGGGGCTGGCGGCGAGCTGTAAAAGATAATCCATGGGTCAGTCCTGACTGATGTGACGCGTTAGATGGTTTTGGTAGGGGTTTGGGTTTCGTCAGCTTTGTCCGACGGTTCTTTCTTCGGGCTGATCAAGCCGCCAGTGGCTTCGCTGATCGCCTGTTCGGCGGCCTTGTGGGTATCGTCGATGGCCTGCTTGGCGGTTTCCGCAGCCTGCCCCATCAGTTGCTGGGCACTTTTTTCAGCCTGCTCACAGCCCGCCAGTGTCAGTGCAGACATGACCAACAGGGACGCAAGCCCGAAGGATTTGTATGTCATGAAATAAATGCCTCTTGAGAAATAGAAGGAGCACGAAAGTGGCCCACCAATGGCGAGGCATTCTAGAGAGGCGAATACTTCAGGAAAATTCGTATTTTCAGCGGTTATACTTCGGTTTTTACGAAGCCATGTGATGCCATGCTCAATTATCGACAACTGCATTACTTCTGGGTGGTGGCGAAAACCGGCAGCATCGTGCGCGCGTGCGAGCAGTTGAACCTGACCCCACAGACCATCAGCGGGCAGATTTCCCTGTTTGAGCAGACGTATAACATCAAGCTGTTTCGTCGAGTCGGGCGACAGTTGGAACTGACCGAAGCCGGCCGCCAGACGCTGCCCTACGCCGAACACATGTTCCAGTTGGGCGGAGAGCTGGAACTGATGCTGCGGGCACAACCCAACGAACAGCAAACCCTGTTCCGGGTCGGGGTGGCGGATGTGGTGCCCAAATCCATCGTCTATCGGCTGCTGGCGCCGACCATGGAGTTGAGTGAGCCGCTGCGCATCACCTGTCGCGAAGACAAGCTCGAACGGCTGCTGGCGGACCTGGCAATCCAGCGTCTGGACCTGGTGATTTCCGACAGCCCGATGCCGACTCACTTGGACATCAAGGGCTACAGCCAGAAACTGGGAGAATGCGGGATCAGCTTTTTCGCCACCGCCGCGCTGGCCGAACGCTATGGGCAGGATTTCCCCCATGGCCTGCATGACGCTCCGCTGCTGATTCCCGGGCCGGAAACCGTGGTGCGCAGCCGTTTGCAACGCTGGTTCGCCGAACAACAGATCCAGCCGCGCATCGTCGGCGAATTCGACGACAGCGCATTGATGCAGGCCTTCGGTCAATCCGGCAGCGGGATTTTCATCGGCCCGAGCGTGATCGCCGAAGAGGTCAAGCGCCAATATGGCGTAGAAGTGATCGGCCAGACCGATGCGGTGAGCGAATCCTTCTACGCCATTTCCGTGGAACGCAAGGTCAGCCACCCCGGCATCGTCGCGATTGCCGAAGGTGCGCGTCGCGAGTTGTTCAGCGCTTAGCTATCCATGCACGTCGCGCGGGGCTTGAAGGTCATCAGGAGCAACGCCAGCAGAATCGATACAAAGATGAACCCGGCCGCCGCGAACCCGACACTGCCCAGGCCCAGGTGATCGATGACCCGGCCACCGACCATCGCCCCCAGGCCAATCCCCAGGTTGGCCCCGGCAATGTTCAACGAGGCGGCAAACGCCGGTGCTTCGGGGGCCGCCTTCATCAGCCGCACGTGGCTGACCAGGAACAACGCCGCCTGGGTCACACCCCAGATGCCCATCGCCGCCGCCAGCGCGAGGGGCGAATGAATGCTCGGCACCAACGCCACCATGCCGCCGATCAGGAACAGGCAGAAGACCATCGACGCGATCAACGGATGCCGATCCACCGCACGGCCGCCCAGGGAATTGCCCAGCAACCCGACGGCACCGAAGCCCATCAGGCACCAGCCCACCAGGGTGCCATCGAACCCGGCGAGACGCTCGAGGATATCCGCCAGATAGGTGTAGGCGGTGAACATGCCGCTGAACACCAGGATCGACAACAGCACGTGCCCTTGCATCAACGGACTGCGCAGGATCTTCAACTGCGAACGGAAGCTCACCTGATGCTGGTGCAAGTTGGTTTTCGGCAAGTAGATAAACAGCAACAAGGCCTTGGCGAAGGCAATGACCGCCAGGATCGCAAACGCGCTGCGCCAGCCAAACGCATCGGCAATCAACGTGCCCACTGGAATGCCGAACACCGTGGCACAGACAATTCCGAAGCCGATCCGGGCAATGGCCCGCCCGGCCAACTGCGGTCCGACAATGTCCACCGCCGTTTCACTGGCCAGCGCCCAGAACACCGGCAGGCCCAGGGCCGGGATCAACCGGGCAATGGCCATCACCCAGATGTTGGGAGCGAAAGTGGCCAGCAGATTGGCCAGGCCAAACATCACCAGCACGCTGATAAACAGCTTGCGCCGCTCGAAGCGGGCGAACCAGGCCGTCAGGAATGGCCCGAACGCCGCCACCGTAAACGCGAACAACGTCACCAACAGCCCAGCCTGGGGAATGGTGACGTGCAGGTCGCGGGCAATGGACGGTAACAGGCCGACGATGACGAATTCCGTGGTCAGCACGGTAAAACCGGCGGCCGACAACAGGAAAATGGGTAACAACATGCAGAACTCCAGCAAAACGACGACACCAGCGTTAGCCGAGGGGCCCGCTGGCGGAAAGAAAGTGAGAACGACAAAGCCTAACAGAATGCGCGCGTCATACAAACGCTCGGCATGGCCCGGATGAGGGTGACGGACTGTCACAGGCCCGTCAGATTTTTTACCGGCTGTGATAAAGTCCGCGGCCTGCAAACGCCATACTTTCTCTCGGTCCGCTCATGTGGCCTGCCCGCTTGTTGCCCTGATTCGTCGACCGTCGTACACAATAAAATCAGAGATGCCGCTATGACAGCTTCGTCCGTTACCCCTTTGCAACGCCTCAAACGCACCAGCCTGGTGACACAAATCATCATTGGCCTGATCGCCGGTATTGTCCTGGCATGGCTGGCGCCCGACGTGGCGAAGTCCACCGCATTCATCGGCAAGGTCTTCGTGTCCGCGCTCAAGGCCGTGGCGCCGATTTTGGTGTTCGTGCTGGTCATGGCGTCGATCGCCAATCACAAGCACGGCCAGGAAACTCATATCCGGCCGATCCTGTTCCTCTACCTGCTGGGCACGTTCGCCGCAGCGGTGGTCGCGGTGGTTGCCAGTACGCTGTTCCCCTCCAGCCTGGTGCTGTCGACCCACGATGTCGCGGTCTCGGCGCCCGGTGGCATCAGCGAGGTGCTGCAAAGCCTGCTGCTGAGCGTGGTGGATAACCCGGTTCGGGCGCTGATGGACGGTAACTTCATCGGCATCCTGGCCTGGGCCATCGGCATGGGCATCGCCATTCGGCATGCTGGCCAGACCACGCGCACCGTGCTCGAAGACCTGTCCAACGGCGTGACCGTGATCGTGCGCCTGGTGATCCGCTTCGCCCCGCTGGGGATCTTCGGGCTGGTGGCCTCGACCCTGGCCACGTCCGGCTTCGGCGCCCTGCTCGGCTACCTGCACCTGCTGACCGTATTGATCGGTTGCATGCTGTTCGTGGCGTTGGTGGTCAACCCACTCATCGTGTTCTGGAAACTGCGTCGCAACCCATACCCGCTGGTGTTTACGTGCCTGCGCGAGAGTGGCATCACGGCGTTTTTCACCCGCAGCTCGGCGGCGAATATACCGGTGAACCTGGAACTGAGCAAACGCCTGGGCCTGCACGAAGACACCTATTCGGTGTCGATCCCGCTGGGCGCGACCATCAACATGGCCGGCGCCGCCATTACCATCACGGTATTGGCCCTGGCGGCCGTGCACACCCTGGGTATTGCGGTGGACGTGCCAACGGCCGTGCTGCTGAGCGTTGTCGCCGCCATTTGCGCCTGCGGTGCATCCGGGGTGGCCGGCGGTTCGCTGTTGCTGATTCCCCTGGCGTGCAGCCTGTTTGGCATTCCCAGTGAGATCGCCATGCAGGTGGTCGCGGTGGGCTTCATCATCGGTGTCCTGCAGGACTCGGCGGAAACGGCGTTGAACTCGTCGACGGATGTGCTGTTCACGGCGGCGGCATGCCTGGGTGAGGAAGAGAAGCTCGCGCGTACGGCGTAACAACTGCGGTGGCTGTTCGGTCGCTATCGCGAGCAAGCTCGCTCCCACAGGAGATTTGTTGTGTAGCGGCTATTGTGCGAGCACCGTTGCCCCTGTGGGAGCGAGCTTGCTCGCGATAGCGGTGGTACATCCGCCGAGGATGTAACAGGCAGCCACAAAAAAGCCCGGGAACGGCCCACACCGTCCCGGGCTTTTTCATGCCTGCGGGGTTAGAACGCGCCCATGTAGTCGCGCTTGCCCACTTCCACGCCATTGTGGCGCAGCAATGCATAGGTGGTGGTGACGTGGAAGAAGAACTGCGGCAAGCCGTAGGTCAGCAGGTAGTTCTGGCCGCTGAAGCGCTTCTCCTTCGGCGTCCCTGGACGGGTAACGATTTCGATACCTTCCTTGCCGTCGATCTGCGAAGGAGCGATGCCATCGATAAAGGCCAATACCTTGGCGATCAGGGCTTGCAGCTCGGCGAACGTGGTCTCGCTGTCGTCATACTTCGGCACTTCGACCTCGGCCAAGCGGGCGGACACACCCTTGGCGAAGTCCACCGCGATCTGCACTTGGCGCACCAGCGGGAACATGTCCGGGTACAGGCGGGCTTGCAGGAAAGCGTTCGGATCGATGTTCTTCGCGGTGGCGTGGGCTTCGGCCTTGTTCAGAACGTCGCTCAACGCGTTGAGCATCTGCTTGAAAACCGGGACGGAAGCGGCGTACAGGGAAATAGTCATGGCAATCTCATGCAGGTGGCAGGAAAGAATGAATCAAACGGCTGCGATTATAGCCACGGCTTGTTGCACGGCTTGTCTTTTATTGCGCAAGGATTAGGCTAGGCGGCTTCCACAGCATAGGGAACGCGCGATGAGCATCGAAGAACAACAGCAGGCTGAAGAACCACGGCTCAATAGCACGGAAATCCGCATCCTCGGCGCGCTGGTCGAGAAACAGGCCACCAACCCTGAGACCTACCCGCTGACCCTCAACGCCCTGGTATTGGCTTGCAACCAGAAAACCAGCCGCGAACCGGTGATGAACCTCAACCCGGGCCAGGTCGGCCAGAGCCTGCGGGCGCTGGAAGGTCGCGGCTTTACCAAGCTGGTGATGGGCAGCCGCGCCGACCGCTGGGAGCATCGGGTCGACAAAGCCCTGGAGCTGGTGCCGGCCCAGGTGATCCTGATGGGCCTGCTGTTCCTGCGTGGCCCGCAAACGGTCAATGAGCTGTTGACCCGCAGCGGACGTATGCACGACTTCGAAGACGCCGAACAAGTGGTGCACCAGCTCGAACGCCTGATCGCCCGCGGTCTGGCGCTGTTGGTGCCACGCCAGGCCGGCCAGCGCGAAGACCGCTATGTCCACGCCATGGGCGACCCGGCGGACATCGAAGCGATTCTCGCCGCCCGCCAGCATCCGGTGGAGCGTGGCGCCAGCGGCGGTGTCTCGCTGGAGCGCATCGAAGAACTCGAAGCACGGATCGCGGCACTGGAAGAACGCCTGGCGCGCCTGGAATAGCAGCGCCTACGCCGACCGGGCGAAGGCGACGGCCTTTTCAAATTGCTCCAGGTTGGGCCGCACACCGGTGTACAGCACAAACTGCTCCAGGGCCTGGATCGCAATGACTTCCAACCCGGTGATGACCCGTTTGCCGTCGGCCCGGGCGCGTACGATCAGTGGCGTTTCCGACGGGATCGCCACCACATCGAACACGGTCTGGGCCGCGGCGATGGTCTCGGGTTCGAACGCCAACTGATCGGCTTCCGGGCCGCCGGTCATGCCGATCGGCGTGACGTTGATCAGCATCTGCGGCCGCCGGGCGCCCAATTCCGCTTGCCATTCATAGCCCAAGGACTCGGCCAGGGCGCGCCCGGTGGCTTCATTGCGGGCTACGATCAGCCCGTGCTTGTAGCCGCCATCGCGCAAGGCACTGGCCACAGCCTTGGCCATGCCGCCGCTGCCGCGCAGGGCAAAAGTCGAATCCTTGGGCACGGCGTGGCTTTGCAGCAATTGGGCGATGGCGATGTAGTCCGTGTTGTAGGCCTTCAGATGGCCGTTGGTATTGACGATGGTGTTGATCGACTGGATCGCGGCAGCGGAAGGATCCAGTTCGTCCACCAGGGCGATGCAGGCTTCCTTGAACGGCATCGACACGCCGCAGCCGCGAATGCCCAGGGCGCGGATACCCCCCACCGCGCCAGGCAGGTCCCGGCTGCTGAACGCCTTGTAATAGAAGTTCAGGCCCAATTGCTCATACAAATGATTATGAAAACGCAGGCCGAAGTTTCCGGGACGCCCCGAAAGCGACATGCACAGTTGGGTGTCTTTGTTGGGGTTGATCTGCATGCGTGTCTCCTTGCATTCACTTTCGGACAGACGGAACACCGTCGCGAAAGGTTTATTCGATGATGATACTGCCTGGCCCGGCCCGATCTCAGGCCGCTGGATGACGCGGCGCGGTAAAGAAAAGCGCTACAGACCTTACACAATATTTACCCAACGGCGGCGCAAATCCTGAGAAAATCGCTGTCATAGCAAGTATCCCCGCAACCCTCATCGGGTCTGTTGCAGACCACAAGCGTCGGGGCCGAAACGAGGAACAGCCATGAATCGTAGACTTCCCATCATCGCCCTGCTCATGGGGGCACTCGCGGTCACCGGCCAGGCATCCGCCCACGGTCGCGGTGGTTGGGAGGGGCCCGCCGTGTTTGGTGCCATCGTCGGTTCGGCCATCGTTGGCTCAGCCATCATCAACCGTGATCGTCCGGTGTATGTGCAACAACCGGTCTACGTCCAGCCACAGCCGGTCTACTACCAGGCACCACCACCGGTCTACTACCAGCCGCAGCCAGTGTATGTAGAGCGGCCGATCTACTATCGCCCGGCACCGGTGTATTACGGGCCACCACGGGGCTATTACTACGGCCCACCCCGGGGTCATTACGGCCGCTGGTAATCGGTCTTCCGGTCGGTACAAAAAGGCCTGTGATCATTGATCACAGGCTTTTTCATGTCCGCTAGGTCACGGGTATCTATCAGACATGCTCGCTGCTTTTCAGTCGGATCGGCCCATGCTCCGCTGGCGCGAGAACAGGCTCCGCCACCACGGGGATCTCGTTGCCATCGCAGTCGTGCAGCTTGCCGTCGCTGAAATAGTCGCCTTCGCGCAGCGCCGCCAGGTCCTGGTAACGCAACACCCGCTCGGTGCCGGCGGCGAAGACTGACTGCTGGTCGGAATTGCCCGTGGTGAAGTGGTTGAACGCCAGGTTCAGCATGATCGCCATGATTGCCGAAGAACTGATGCCCGAATGGAAGATGGTCGCGAACCAGCTGGGGAAATGGTCATAGAAGTTCGGTGCGGCGATGGGGATCATGCCGAAACCGATGGAGGTGGCGACGATGATCAGGTTGACGTTGTTGCGGTAATCGACTTTTGACAGCGTGCGGATGCCACTGGCGGCCACCGTGCCGAACAGCACGATACCGGCACCGCCCAGCACCGAGGTCGGCACGGCGGCGATCACCCGCCCCATGAACGGCAGCAGGCCGAGCACCACCAGGAACACCCCGCCGGTCGCCACCACGAAACGGCTCTTGATCCCGGTCACCGCCACCAGCCCGACGTTCTGGGCAAAGGCACTCTGGGTGAAGGAACCGAAGATCGGCGCGATCATGCTCGACAGCATGTCAGCCCGCAAGCCGTTGCCCAGGCGCCGGGAGTCGACTTTGGTGTCGATGATCTCGCCCACCGCCAGGATGTCGGCAGAGGTTTCCACCAGGGTCACCATGATCACAATGCACATCGACAGGATCGCGGCGATATGGAACGTCGGCATGCCGAAATGGAACGGTGTCGGGAAGCCGAACATCGGGCCTTGGCTGACCGCTGAAAAGTCCGCCATGCCGAGGAATACCGCGATGACCGTACCGATGACCATCGCCAACAGAATCGATAACCGCGAGATGGTTGCGCTGCCCATTTTGCTCAGCAACAGCACCAGCACCAGGGTCACTGCGGCCAGGCCAATGTTCGCCATGCTGCCGAAATCGGCGGCGTGGCTGTTGCCACCCATCGCCCAACGCGCCGCCACCGGCATCAAAGTGAGACCAATGGTGGTGATCACAATGCCAGTGACCAGTGGCGGAAAGAACCGGGTGATGCGAGAAAACACCGGGGTGATCAGCAAACCTATCAGGGACGCGGCGATCACCGCTCCTAGGATGGCTTGAAAGCCCCCTTCCCCCCCGCTGCCGACAATCGCCACCATGGTCGCGACACCCGAAAACGATACGCCCTGCACCAAAGGCAGTTGGCAGCCGAAAAACGGCAGGCCGAGGGTTTGCAGCAACGTTGCCAGGCCACCCGCGAACAATGACGCGGCGATCAACAGGCCGATGTCCGCCGGCGAAAGCCCGGCCGCCTGGCCGATGATCAACGGCACGGCGACAATGCCACCGTACATGGTCAACACATGTTGCAGGCCGTAAGCCATATTCGCGCCGACGCCGAGGTTTTCGTCCTCGGGCCGTGGGAGTGAAACATGGGGCGTTTTCATGGTTCGGGGATTCCCTGTTTTTTGTTATGGGCACACTGTATTCAAAACTCAGGACAAATGTCCATAGAGTTGTATACAACTTATTGTGTGCACATTTGGAACAGATCCCTGGCCAAACCCTTTTAGGCCTGGAGCAACCCCACCAGCGCGGGCCGCAACAGCTCGCGTGGCGGCACGCGCAGGCTGAATTCCTGCTCCAATAAATCGATCAACTCATCGGCATCGATGATCACGCGCCGCTCACTCTCCTGCCCTATGCGGTGCACGGCATAGCTGTTGCCGTTCAGGGTCTTGCGCAGCCCGTCACCGGTACGAGCCACCATCAAGCGGCCCATGAACGGCGACTCCGGATGGTTGCAGACGTACCAATTGCCGACGGTGTAGTCGATGTCTTCCTGGCGTTGCAGATCGAACAGGTACATCGGCCGCCATTCGCCGGCAACGTTGGCGCGCAACAGGTAACCGTCCGCATGGGTGTCGATGCGATACGGCTCATGGGGCGTGACTTGGGCCTCACGGCTGTCCAGCAGCAGCGGCGCGGTGGGCACCATGCCGCCAAAACCGACGTCGGTGATATAGCGCACACCGTCGATCGTCACCAGGCTCAGCCGATGGGTCCGGGCAGGCCACGCGCCGTCAGGCGCATTCATCACCACGCGTCCAGTGATGCCCCGGGCGTCGAAACCCACTGCTTGCAACAGCGCCAGGAACAACTGGTTGAGTTCATAGCAATAGCCGCCGCGCCCCTCTTCGAAAACCTTGCGCTCGACCGACTCAAGGTCGATGGGCACGGGTTGACGCAGCAGCGTTGACAGGGTTTCAAAAGGGAATTCGGCGGTATGGCGCCATTGCATCTGGCGCAAGGTGTCGAGGGTCGGCGCCGGTGGTGCGTCGAAACCCAGACGCCGCAGATAACGGGCCGTATCGCTCAGTTGGGGATGACTCATGAGGGTGTCCTTTTCCGGGGTCGGCCAGCGCTCACAACAAGCGCATGGCTAATGGCGCCAGGTATAAGGCATTCCCCTTACAGAGACAACAACCGACCGCCCCCCTGCCCCGTCAGCGCCGTTTGCGCGAAGCCAGCCGGATCCAGGTGGGGGCATGGTCGCTGGGGTGGGGCTGGTTCCTGACCCAGGCGTCCACGCCGGCCTCGCTCAGGTAGGCGCTGGCGACCGGGTTGAGCAACAGGTGATCGATGCGCAGTCCAGAGTTCTTTTGCCAATGCTGACGGAAATAGTCCCAGAAGGTGTAGATCCGCTCGTCCGGATACAAGTGGCGCAGCGAATCGGTCCAGCCCTGATCCAATAAGCGCTGGTAGCACGCGCGGCTTTCGGGTTGTAGCAGCGCATCCTTGAGCCAGGAGCGCGGGTTGTAGATATCCATGTCGGTGGGCACCACATTGTAGTCACCGGCCAGCACCACGGGATGATCACTGGCCTGCAACCCTTGAGCGTATTCGATCAGCCGTTCGAACCAGGCCAGCTTGTAGTCAAACTTGGGACCCGGTTGCGGATTGCCGTTGGGCAGGTAAAGGCACCCCACCAGCACGCCGTGCACCGCCGCCTCCAGATAGCGACTGTGGCTGTCATCGTCCCCGCCGGGCAGGCCTCGTCGGCTCTCCAATGGCTGCGCGTCACGGGCCAGGATCGCGACACCGTTCCAGGACGCCTGCCCGTGCCAGATCGCCCCATACCCCACCGACTCCAGCTCCGCCGCCGGGAAATCCTTGTCCGCCGCCTTGAGCTCCTGCAAACAGGCAATGTCGGGTTTCTCCCGCTCCAGCCATTCCAGCAGGTTGGGCAGCCGCGCCCGGATGCCGTTGATGTTGAAGGTCGCAATTCGCAGGTTTTTCATAGAGCCAGCACTCGAAATGTCACGTTACTGGCTGTGACCGACAACCGGGCGCGGTGGTTGCATCCGTCTTCAGCAGCCCATTTTCGGCAAGGGCCGGCCGTTCTCCAGCAACTGCGCAAAGGCCTGTTTATCGATCGGCCGGCTGAGGAAATAACCCTGCACTTCGTGGCATTGGTCCGAGCCCAATGAGCCGAGCTGAGCCAGGGTTTCCACACCTTCGGCGGTGACCGTCAGCCCCATGGCCTTGCCCAGGTTGATGATCGCCTGCACCACGGCGCGGTCGTTGCTGCTGTTGCTCATGGAGGCGATGAAGCGCTTGTCGATCTTGATGCCGTCGAATGGATAGGTGCGCAGGTAACCGAGGGACGAATAACCGGTACCAAAATCGTCCATGTTCAAGCGTACGCCTAGCTCCTTCAGGGCATTCATGACCTGCAGGGCGCCATCGACATCATTGAGCATCACGTTTTCGGTGAGTTCGAGTTCCAGGCGACTCGCCGGGAAACGGGTTTCGATCAACACCTGCCGCACATCTTCCACCACGTCGCTGCGCTCGAACTGCACCGGCGACAGGTTGACCGAAACCATCAGTGCCACCGGCCAGGTCAGCGCGGTTTCGCAGGCCTCGCGCAACACCCAACGGGAAAGCGGGACAATCAGGTCGGTTTGCTCGGCCAACGGGATAAAGGTATCGGGGCCCAATAGGCCTTGGGTTGGATGCTGCCAGCGAACCAACGCCTCGACCGCCACGATCTCCCGACCATCGACGGCATAGCGCGGCTGGAAATGCAGGACAAATTCGTTGTTCTTCACGGCCTGGCGCAGATCGCTTTCCAACTGGCGACGATACTGGATCTGATCGTTCATTTGCGAGGCAAAATAACACCAGGTTTTCTTGCCCTCGGACTTGGCCTGGTACATCGCAATGTCGGCGCAACGGATCAGTTCACCGGGCACGTAACCCTGACGGTGGCTCAGGGCGATACCAATGCTGGCGCCGATGTGCAACGAATGGGTTTCGTAGAGAATCGGTTGCTGCAGGCTGTCGATCAGCCGCTCACAGAATCGATCGATCTCAGCGGTGTTATCCATTCCACTGAGCACCACCACGAATTCGTCGCCCCCCAGGCGCGCCACCAGGTCTTGCTCGCGGGTGCTGTCGCGCAGCCGCCGGGCCACTTCCAGCAACACCGCATCGCCGGCCGGATGGCCGAGGGAGTCGTTGATCGGCTTGAAGTTATCCAGGTCCACCATCAGCAATGTCAGGGGGGCGGAATGCTCCTTGGCCAGCAGCGCATCATCCAGGTGTCGCGCCAGCTTGTTGCGGTTCGGCAGGCCGGTCAGCGCATCGTGCATCGACAGGTGCTGGACCTGGGCATGGGCGGCCACCTCGTCGGTGATGTCGCTGGCCGTGCCGCGATAACCCATCACCTCGGCCTTGTTGTAGATCGGGCGGGCCGACACTCGACAGAAGCGCAGTTGCCCGGAATGATCGCGGTAGGAGCAGCGCAAGTTGCTGGCGTTCTGTTCCTCTGTCAACTTGGCCAACCAGAGGGCAATCGGCGTAGTGTCGCAATACAGCAGTTGCTCAAGCAGTTGCCCCAGCCATTGCTGGTCGGAAAACCCGGTGACCGTATTGAAACGCCCCGACAGATAAGTGATGTGTTGCTGCCCGTCGATTTCCCAGATCCAGTCGGAAGCCGCTTCGGCCACGGCCCGAAAGCGCTCCTCGCTGGCCTCCAGGGCATGCGCTGATCTTTCCAGGCTGTCGTAGCTGGCGTCCACGTGCCGTGCCGTGCGCAATGCATAGCGAAAAAAGTAAGCGGTCAGCAGGGCCAGGATCAGCAGCGCGCCACCCAGCGGCGGCACCAGGGACCAGAGCAATTGCTGGCCAGGGCGCACCAGTCGGGACACCAGGCTGTAGCCGGTGCTGTCCAGCGACACGGCCGGCTGGCCGGGCTTGAGCTCGGTGTCTTTCTTGAGCTTCAAATCGGTGAGGCCATAACTCTTGCCCAGTTTGCGCAACTTGACGGGCGTCAGCTGGTCGACGAACAGCAGGACCGAGGTGCTTTGGGCCTCGACCAGGGGCCGTTCGTCGTTGGGCGTAATCACCGACGCGGTGACGATGGCCGGCCAGCCCTCGAACAATGTGTAGCGGACCACGGGTATCGTCAGGTCAGGCTGCGCCTGGAGTTGGTCCATCAGCTCCGCCAGCGGCGCGTCCATATAAACTGCGGTATCCGCTTGGACGTTACGCCCACGCACC
The DNA here is from genome assembly GCF_057655955.1 of Pseudomonas sp. Soil_N_39. NCBI lineage: Bacteria > Pseudomonadati > Pseudomonadota > Gammaproteobacteria > Pseudomonadales > Pseudomonadaceae > Pseudomonas > Pseudomonas sp. Soil_N_39. The sequence goes on along the minus strand of NZ_JBDGLI010000009.1, from coordinate 241,213 downwards.
ACGGCATATTTGGTGCGTTGCCGATCGATGACAAACACACCCTCGTATTCATCATTGGTGAACAGGGTCTTGCCCATGTTCTGCTCGGTGTAGGCCCATTGCACATCGACTTCACCGTTGAGGTGGTCATAGGCCGTGGTCCAATACGCATAGCTGGCGATGTAGTTTTTCGAGGCGGTGACGCGATTCTCGAGGGCGCGCTCGGTATAGAAATGCGTCTTGCGCAAATCATCCGCGTCGAGCTTTTGCGCAATGTTGAACAGCGCGGCAATCGCCACCAGGACGCCCAGGACGAACAGCCCCCGACCGCCACGACCAGGCGACGGGTAATCGGGGTGTGGCGCGCGGTGCGTGAAGGGCTATCGGCAGTGGAATCCATTGACCTACTCCTGTCCTTTCAACGCTGGCTTCGATATCGAGAACGGCGAGGACCGAGCCAGTCGTCTCCCCAACCTTAGCACCCACTGCCTGATCAGCTGGCGAGCCCACGGTTTTTTGCGAAAGAGCCTACACACCGCTTGAAGTTCGCCAGCACAATGCTTGAGTAATGGGCCGGGCAAGCTGCCGGTGATTCCAACCGATCTCAACGATCCGAGCGCGCCAACGTATCGAGCCCGCCCTCCGTGGATAACACCGCCACCCGGTTGCGGCCGCTGTGCTTGGCCTGGTAAAGCGCCGCATCGGCGCGCTGGATAAAGACTTCGATGCTGTCCAGGCTGCTGGGCACAAAGGCATAGCAGCCCAGGCTCACCGTGAGGTAGCCGGTCGGGGAGCCGGAATGAGTGATGTGCTTGTCGATGACGCTGCGGCGGATCTGCTCGGCCAGCGCCATGGCCCCCGAAAGGTTGGTGTCGGGCAGCAGTACCGCAAATTCTTCGCCGCCATACCGTACCGCCAGATCGGCCTTGCGGTGACAGCAACTCTTGAGCACTTTGGCCACTTCCGCCAGGCAGTGATCCCCGGCCACGTGCCCATAGGCGTCGTTGTAGCGTTTGAAAAAATCGATGTCGAGCATGATCAGGCTCAAAGGGCTGCGCTGACGAGCGCCCCGCCCGAACTCGATGTCCAGGGCCCGTTCGAACAGACGCCGATTCGCCAGCCCGGTGAGGCTGTCATGGGTGGCAATCAGTTCCAACGCTTCCTGCGCCTTGCGCAAGTCCGCTTCGATCTTTTCGCTGTTGCGTACCTGGCGCACGAATACCCAGCCGAACATGCAAATGCCCAGGACCACCAGGCCGACGATGAGGCTGGATTGGAAAGCCCGGTCATGCCAGCCCACCAGGATCGACTCTTCGGACATAGCGGCGGTGACCACCAGCGGATAAGCCTGTAAATGTTGATGCCCATACAGCCTGACGACACCATCGATGGCCGAACGGATGATCCCATCGCCAGACATCCCGCCGTCCAGGGCATGGTTGTAGATATGTTCCTCGGCCAACGGGCGACCGATCCGCGCCTCATCGAAGGGGCGTCGGGCCAACAGCGTCCCGTCAGACAAAGCCAGGGCCATCTCACCTTGCTCATCGAGGCTGAAGCTTTTGAAGAACCGGTCGAAGTAGGACATTTTGATGCCGGCCATCAACACGCCCTGGAAGTTGCCGTCGCGATCATTCAAGCGCCGGGAAACCGGGATGATCCACTCGCCGTTTTGCCGACTGCGGATCGCCGGGCCGATATGGGCGATCAGGGAGGCGTTCTGCTGGTGGAAAAGGAAATAATCTCGATCCGCTACCCCTGCCCCCCGGTGCAGGTCGTCAAAGGAGGTAATGACCCAATGACCTTGCTTGTCGAACAGAAACAGGCCATGCAACTGCTCGAGCGACTGCACGCGGCGAGCAAAGGTTTGCTGTAAACGTTGCTGCACCGCAGGGCCGAATCCATCGATCTGGATCCAATCCGCCAGGCTGGCCAAGACCAGATCGGCCTGCAGGAAGGTGTCCTGGGCCTGTTGGGCCATGGCCCGGGTAAGGGTAGCCGAGGCAATGCGGGCCGACTCCAAATCGTGTCGGCGGGACTGCTCCACCTGCAGGTAAAGCAAACCACACAGGCACAGGCACACCGCTGCGATAAACGTAACCGCGGCTTTGAGCAACGGCAGGCGTTTCAAGGCACCGGCGGGGAGATGAAAAGGATCGTAGGTGGGGATTGGCAAGCGAATTCCTGAAGAGGGCAAAGCATGAGCGAATTCGCTCATAACCCCCAATATTCGTGAGCTTAGCCTACCGCTTGTGAGGCGGCAATTTGCCTGTGCAGCGGAGCCGATGGGTGGCCGCAGTGGATCCAAAAAGGCACCCCTGAGCCAGCAAAAATACCCGCTTCAAAACGAAGAAATTCCCCGTGGCGAGGGCGCTTGCTCCCGCTGGTCGTAATCGTTGAAGGGCTATTTTTTTACAAGCAAACCTTTCTGGGGGCTATCTAAATGGCGTAACGCCCCATAACGTATGGTCGCCTTTGACTTCCAAGTGCCCCGTCGACCATGAGCAAACCGATCCGAATCGATGATGAACAGGCCCTGACCCAACCCGGCGCCGTCAGCCTGTGCGAGGCGTTCTGGTTCTGGCTCAAACTGGGCTTCATCAGTTTCGGCGGCCCAGCGGGGCAGATCTCGATCATGCACCAGGAGTTGGTGGAACGTCGGCGCTGGATTTCCGAGCGGCGTTTCCTGCACGCCCTTAATTACTGCATGTTGCTGCCGGGGCCCGAGGCCCAGCAACTGGCAACGTACCTGGGCTGGTTGATGCACCGAAGCTGGGGTGGCGTGATCGCCGGGGCGTTGTTCGTATTGCCTTCACTGTTCATTCTCATCGCGTTGTCGTGGCTGTACATCGCCTTTGGCGAAGTGCCGGTGGTGGCGGGTATATTCTATGGGATCAAGCCGGCCGTGACCGCCATCGTGGTGCATGCCGCCCACCGGATCGGCTCTCGCGCACTCAAGAACAATTGGCTGTGGGCCATCGCGGCGGCATCGTTCACCGCGATCTTTGCCTTTGACCTCCCCTTCCCGCTGATCGTACTGGGGGCCGCTGCCATCGGTTATTTCGGTGGCCGCAGGGCACCGGAAAAATTCAGCCTGGGCGGTCACGCGACCCAGCACCAGTCCTTCGGCCCCGCCTTGATCGACGACGACACGCCAACCCCGGACCACGCCCGGTTCAGCGCCGCCAGGTTGGCCCGATTGGCAGTCGTCGGTGCCCTGTTGTGGATCGTGCCAATGGGCCTGCTGACCCTCGTGTTCGGCTGGAGCGGCACGTTGACGCAAATGGCCTGGTTCTTTACCAAGGCCGCACTGCTGACCTTCGGCGGCGCCTATGCCGTTTTGCCCTACGTGTACCAAGGCGCCGTCGGACACTTCGGCTGGCTGACGCCGACACAAATGATCGACGGCCTGGCCCTGGGCGAAACCACGCCCGGGCCGCTGATCATGGTCGTGGCCTTCGTCGGTTTCGTCGGAGGCTACGTGATGCAGGTGTTCGGGCCCGAGCAAGCCTTTCTCGCCGGAGCCGTCGCGGCCACGCTGGTGACCTGGTTCACGTTCCTGCCCTCGTTCCTGTTCATCCTGGCCGGCGGCCCGCTGGTGGAATCGACCCACAACGCGTTGAAATTCACCGCACCGCTGACCGCGATTACCGCGGCGGTGGTCGGGGTGATCCTCAACCTGGCCTGCTTCTTCGGTTACCACGTGCTCTGGCCCAACGGTTTTGCAGGTGCCCTGGACTGGCCGTCGGCGATCATCGCCCTCTTGGCGGCCGTTGCGCTGTTTCGCTACAAGCGCGGAGTAATCCAGGTGTTGCTGGCGTGCGGGCTGGCCGGGTTGACGGTGCATTTGCTGCGCTAGACGAGGCGTTTGCTCAGGTACGTCGCCGAGGCCGGGCACAAGGTCTTGAACTGGGCCGTCGCGCTGATCGAAGCGGGTGCCAGCGAACGGTCCTCCGGCTGATAGCCCTGGCCGATAAAAAACGCGGCGGCGCTGTCGGTCAACAGGTGAAGCCGCTGTGTGCCCTCGCGTTTCGCAAACGCCTCGATAGCGGCCAGCACCGCCGCGCCAGCACCCTTGCCCCGCTGCCCCTCAAGGACAACCAGCGAGCGCAGCAACCGCTCGGCGCCCTCCCCCTCGATACCGCCAAACGCCACATCAACACCTTGATGGCTGAAGCTGAAAAACTGTCGACCGGGATACGTCAGGTCGTCCACGGGTAGCCCGGCCAGGGTGAGCGCAGCGCGCAGTGGTCCCAGGTCGTTATTGCTCAGTGCTCTCATGCGCATGGTGGGTGCTCGGTCCTGTGTCTTGTCCTGATCATCGAGCGTTCCCGAATTTAGTTACAACTCACCGGGCGCTTCGGGGGGCGGAGTTCAATAGGCTTGCTCGAAAGTAAGCCACTGGCGCACATTAGCAATGACTCTTTATTGAAACTCCAATTTTTACCCGTCGGGTCAAAGAACTGATGGGTGACGATGATTTCGCCTGTCCTACAGAAAATACTGGTCTGCAATCCTTCCGCTGGTGATGTTATGGAAATGACCAGAACCTCTCAGGCACTGCTTCCATGGGGCGAAGGCGCTTGCTCCTAACACCCCCATGACCCAGCGCAAACGAACACCCCAGCCCATCAGCTAAGCTCAACCTATCATCACGACAGGGAATCGACATGAGCAAGGCAGACGAGCTAGCGGCCAAACTGAGGAAAACCCAGCAGACCCGCGCGGACACCGACAACTGCGCCGACCTGGCGATCGAGCACTGGCCCGCCCAGGTCTACGAGCTGTATCGCCAGATCGAAATCTGGCTGGCTCCCGTGTGCGAGGCGGGCCTGGACATTCGGCGCAACCCCACCCACGTCTTTGAAAGTCATTCCAGCGGGTCGACGTACAACTACGCCATCGATCAACTGGTGATCGAAGGTAATCATCGCCGCATTTCATTCGACCCGATTGCACGTTTCTCGCTCAAGGGCGAGGGCTGCATTGAAGTCCATATGAAGGGGAGCGAACACTGCATCGTGCGCACACTCGGTGAGCATGGCGAATCGCTTTGGCATGTCCAGGCCCTGCAATCGGCCGGACAACCGCGCCCTGAACCTGCCATTCTGGATGAGGACACCTTGCTCTCGCTGATAGAAGAAGGCCTTGGCCTTTAACGCAAATGGGCGACCCGAGGTCGCCCATTTTTATTGGAGAACACACTAGATCTGTGGCGCTGATTCGAGTGTTGGGTCGGTCCCGGGCACCGGTAGCGCCAGTTCCATCGCCGGCCTTCCCACAAGGGCATTCAAGGCATTGTCGATTTCGTCAGCCGCGCCTTGCGCGTATCGGGCATCCGCCCAGCTCCAGTACGGATCGGATATCAGCCCACCCACGGCCTGCGCGCACAATTCATCGCGGCTGATGCCCATCTTCCCGGCAGCGGCGATCACAGCCATCAGGGCTTGCTCTAATTGGGAAATTCGCTCGGTAGTCACAATCAACCAACATGATGGGTAACAGACCCAGAGTATAACAAGCCATCAATGTGCCATTAACCTCAGGCGCCCAACGGTCGCCCTCTCTTGGCTTACATCACTCGCCTCAAACCGCCGCGCCATAGTGCGTTGCTTGCGTGGTCGATAAAGATTGCCGGAGCGCTGAGCGAGCAGCCAGCACCGTCAGCACAGCCGCCATAGCCAACACGGCTGCACTGGTTTCGAAGGTCGCGCGATAGCCACTCAGATCAAACATCAACCCACCCACTGTCGCGCCTCCGGCGATGGCGAGCTGGACGATCGCCACCATCAGGCCGCCACCGGCTTCGGCATCTTCCGGCAGCGTTCGCGAAAGCCAGGTCCACCAACCTACGGGCGCAGCGGTGGCCACCAGGCCCCAAAGGCCGAGCAAGAGGGTCGTGAACACCACCGACTCGCCGAACCCCACCAGGGCAATGGCAATCGCGGCCATCAACAGGGGGATGACGATGAGCGTCCGATAGAGGTGGTTTTTCAAGCAGGCCCCGATCAGGAAGGTACCCAGCAGCCCCGCCACACCGATCACCAGCAACATGAAGGACAGCATTGAAACGCTCACCTGCGTCACCGTTTCAAGGAATGGTCGCAGATAGGTGAACAACATGAACTGGCCCATGAAAAACGTGCTGACCGCCAGCATGCCCAACGCGACCGGTGCCCGGGTCATCAACTTGAAGACGCTGGTACTGCCCTGCTTCGCCTGCGCAGGCATGGAAGGCAGGCGTAGCAGCAGCCAGACCAGGGCGATGGCGGCGACGGGCACGATGCAGAAAAACGCGCCACGCCAACCGATGATCGCCCCCAGGAAACTGCCCAGCGGCGCAGCAATCACTGTCGCCAAGGCATTGCCGCCGTTGACGATGGCCAGTGCCTGCGGAACCTGAGCGTCCGGCACGAGCCGCATGGCCGTGGCCGCCGACAGCGACCAGAAGCCGCCAATCGCCACGCCGATCAACGCGCGACCGACCATGAATACCGGGTAGTTCGGCGCGAACGCCACCACGGTGCCTGAGACGATCATCAGCAAGGTCAGCCCCAGCAGGAGCCATTTGCGGTCGACCCGGGCGGCAATCGAAGCGATGAACAGACTGGTGATCAAGGCAAAGGCGCCAGAAACGGCAATGCCTTGACCGGCCTGCCCTTCGCTGACATGAAGATCGGCCGCTACCGGCGTCAGCAAGCTGACGGGCATGAACTCCGAGGCAACCAGCACGAACGCGGCAAGCGCCATGGCAAGTACCGCGCCCCAGGCGGGCCGGTCTTGTGGCAATGAGTTATCGGTCATTGGATGACAATCCTGTGTTGCTTGACGGATCTGTGAGCGCAAGCCTGCTCGCGATGACGGTGGCACATCCAACATCACCGCTTCAGGCAGACCGCTATCGCGAGCAAGCTCGCTCCCACAGTTTTGAATGGGGGTGTTCACCTATTTCGTGCCTGCCACACCTCCCCTGTGGGAGCGAGCTTGCTCGCGAAGGCGTCGGCACAGCCAACATCACGGCCCCAGGCAGCCCCCTTTCGCGAGCAACCCATTGGCACGCCTATCAGCCGGCCAAGGACGCGTTATCGATCACGAAGCGATACTTGACGTCGCCCTTGAGCATGCGTTCATAGGACGCGTTGATCTGCTCGGCCCGAACCAGTTCGATGTCAGCGACGATGCCGTGCTCCGCGCAGAAGTCGAGCATCTCCTGGGTCTCAGGAATGCCGCCGATCATCGACCCGGCTAGGGTGCGCCGCTTCATGATCAGGTTGAAGACATTCGGCGAAGGATGCGCGGTTGCCGGGGCGCCCACCAGGGCCATCGTGCCGTCGCGCTTGAGCAGCACCAGCAACGCGTCGAGGTCATGGGGCGCCGCTACGGTGTTGAGGATGAAATCAAAGCTCTTGGTATGCCCGGCCATGTCTTCGGCATTGCGCGACACGACGACCTCGTCAGCCCCCAATTGCCTGGCATCCTCGCGCTTGGACTCGGACGTGGTGAACGCCACGACATGAGCCCCCATTGCATGGGCGAGCTTGATACCCATGTGACCCAAGCCACCGATGCCGACCACACCGACTTTCTTGCCCGGCCCGACGTTCCAGTGGCGCAACGGCGAATAGGTGGTGATGCCGGCGCAGAGCAGTGGCGCGACGGCGGCCAGTTGGTCCTCGGCGTGACGAATGCGCAACACATAGCGCTCATGCACCACGATGTTTTGCGAATAACCGCCCAGCGTCCAACCGGGTTCATCCGGGGTTGGGAAGTTGTAGGTCCCGATCATCCCGTCGCAATAGTTTTCCAGGCCACTGTCGCAGTCGTCGCAGTGCTTGCAGCTGTCGACGATGCAGCCGACGCCGACCAGGTCGCCCGTCTTGAAGACGGACACATGGGCACCGACCGCCGCTACCCGACCGACGATTTCGTGGCCCGGCACGCAGGGGAACTGGGTACCCGCCCACTCGGCGCGCACCTGGTGCAGGTCCGAATGGCAGATACCACAAAAAGCGATGTCGATCTGGACGTCGTGGGCGCCCGGCGTCCGACGAGTGATCTGCAGGGGTTCAAGGGGCTTGTCGCCCGCGCGGGCGCCATAGGCTTGTACACGCATCAGAAGACTCCTTGCTGGATAGAGTGAGGGGGTATTTTCAGGGCTCAACCCGGCCGACCGGTAACGCATTACGCTGAGATGCTTGCCTGATCCTATGAGTTCTTCCATCGCGTATAGGCAGCGCTTCATTTAGCGCGTTAATGTTCTGCCTATAGCGCTTGAGCCCAGATGACACCGGAGCCGACATGGCCGTCCAACGCAGATCCGTACAAGAGACATTGAGCGCCATCATTGGCGCCTGGGCCCCACACCCGGGCGACTTCGAAACGCCCATTCCCGGCCTCGTCTTCTTCCGGCGTGAAACCCCGGCGCCGCCGGTGATTTGCATGATCGAACCAAGCATCGTGCTGGTGGCCCAAGGCGAGAAGCAGGTATGGATCGGCGGCGAAGCCTATGGTTACGACACCAGTCGGTTCCTCATGACCTCTCTGGACATCCCGGCCAATTCCGAGGTGTTGCAGGCGAGCCCGGAACAACCCTGCCTGGGCCTGATCCTGAGGCTCGACTTGCGCATGGTGGCCGACCTGATCGCCCAAGGCAGCCTGGTGCCGTCGCGTGATCGAGCGGTCGGGATTGGCGCAGGAATTGGCACCGCGACACCAGACCTGCTGGCGCCGTTCGCACGCCTGCTGGCGTTGCTCGATGAGCCGGAAGCGATTCCCATACTGGCACCATTGATCCAGCGCGAGATCCACTATCGGCTGCTGCTCAGCGACCAAGCCGCCCGGCTGCGGCAGATCGCCTCGGTCGATAGCCAGGGCTACCGGATCGCCAAGGCCATCGACTGGTTGAAATTGAACTACACCGAGCCCGTGCGCGTGGACGACCTCGCAGCGCGAGTGCAAATGAGCGCGCCGACGTTTCACCACCACTTCCGCCAGCTCACGGCGATGAGCCCGCTGCAATACCAGAAGTGGCTGCGGTTGAACGAAGCCAAACGCTTGATGCTCAACGAGCACGTGGACGTGGCGAGTGCGGCCTTCAAGGTGGGCTATGAAAGCCCGTCCCAGTTCAGCCGCGAATATGCCCGCTTGTTTGGCGTGCCGCCCAAGCGGGACATTGCGGCGTTGCGCGGGCCAGCCAAGGCTGGTTGATTCATCTGTGGGAGCAAAGCTTGCTCGCGATGCAGGCACCTTGACCTTCAGGAGACCGCGTTAGCTTCATCGCGGGCAAGCCTTGCTCCCACAGGACCGTGCCTTTGCGCCAACGCCACACACTTCAACGCCAGGATCATCGTCGGATCAACCAGCGCCACCGTGTGCCCATTGATATCGAACGCCTCGCAATGCGCCAGCACCAGCGGCAACTCGGTACACCCCAAGATCAACACCCCCGCCCCCAACTCGCACAGGTGCTCCGCCGCCAGCAACAATTGCTCCTTGCAGAGCCCTTGCGTGAAGCCAGCCTTGATCCCCCGCGGTCCGTAGATGGCGTCCATGACCATCGCCTGGTAATCGACACCTGGCGTAAGCACCTGGAGCCCGGCATGACACGCCGCCTGGTGATAAACCTGGCTCTGCACCGTACCGGACGTCGCCAGCAGGCCAATCACCTTGCCCGAACCATAGGTGCGCGCGATCCACGCCACCGTCTCGCCCAGCATGTTCACGATGGGCACCCTCAGGTGAGCCTGGATCCGTTCGACGAACGCATGGGCGGTGTTGCAGGGAATGGCGATGGCGTTGGCGCCGGCACTTTCGAGACGTTTGCACGTGGCGTACATCGCCATCGTCGGATCGGTTTCATCGCGCAGCAGGTTGGCCGTTCGATCCGGTATCTGCGGGTTTTGCTCGACCACCATCTTGATGTGGTCCTGGTCCTTCCCCGCTGGTGTATTGGCCACCACCTTGGCCATGAAATCCACCGTGGCGGCAGGCCCAACGCCGCCCACGATGCCCAACTTGAACGGCGGTCGCCTGGGCTGCTGGTCCAGTGTCGCGAAGTCGGCGTAAATCTCATTGATGTCCAGCACGGTGATTCCACGACGCTGCAAATCGGCGCAGACCAGGGAAAGCTCGGTCATGCCCGGCAGGATCACCGTCGCCCCCCGGGCCTGCAATGAGAGACACGCCCGATAGACCGCTTCAAGCGGCACGCCCTCCAGGTGACCGTCCTTGATGCCGTTGAGGCCGTACATCGCCTCCATCAACCCCGCTTGAGCGTCTGCGTCGGGGTAAACAATCTGGAAGTCTTTGCCAAAATGTCGCTCGAACAAGCCGCAATGGCGCACGAAGTCGGAGGCGATCACCCCCAACATCGCCTGGGGCGGCACCGTGTGGCTGACGTGCCGGGTCAAGGCAGCCATCATGTCCAGTACGGGAATGCCCAGTTCCTCCTCGATTTCAGCGCGAAAGGTATGGCTGGCGAAGCATGGGAGCATCACCGCATCGAAACCACCGTCCTCGAACGACTTGCACACCTGATACACATAAAACTTGCGTGACGTCATGCTCGCGCCCTGGTCCAGCGGCAGTAGCACGTCCTTGAAGGGGTGCTGCTCGAAGAGGAAATGGTAGCGCCCCTGATCCTCTAGCACCGCCCGGGACTTGACCAACTTGTAGAACAGATCGCCGCCGGCCAGTGATCCAAGCCCACCGACAATGCCCAACTTGCGAACCACGGAAGCCTTGCGGCTCGACTTCGCTTTAGCCTTCATGACCGTCTCCTCAAGCCACCGGCACCGGTTCGGATCGCGACCGAGCAGGCGCATGTACGCCTTCGGCCTCGTCGGCCTCTTCATGGGGTTCGGACTTGGCGACCACCGCCGTGGCAATGCTGTTGCCCACCACGTTGGTGGCGGTGCGGGCCATGTCGAGGAACTGGTCGATACCGATGATCAACAGCAGCCCCGCCTCGGGCAGATTGAACATCGGCAACGTCGCTGCGACCACGACCACCGAAGCCCGGGCGACACCGGCCATGCCCTTGCTGGTAATCATCAGCGTCAGAAGAATCAGCATCTGCTGAGTGAAACTCAAATCAATGTTGTAGGCCTGGGCGATGAACAGGATGGCGAACGCCTGGTACATCATCGAACCGTCGAGATTGAACGAATAGCCCAGGGGCAACACGAAGCTGGACACACGTTTTGGCGCGCCAAACTTCTCCAGCGCCTCGATAGTTTTCGGGTAGGCGGATTCGCTGCTGGCGGTGGAAAAGGCCAGGAGAATCGGTTCGCGAATGAGCTTGCCGAGGTAGAAAACCGAGCGACCGAGGAACAGGTAGCCGGCTCCGAACAGCAGCGCCCAGAGGATCAGGATCCCCAGGTAGAACTCGGCGATCAGCTTGCCGTAATCCACCAGCAAGCCAAGCCCCTGGGTAGTAATCGCCGAGGCGATGGCGGCAAACACCCCAATCGGCGCGAAGGCCATCACGTAGTCGGTGATCTTGAACATCACCTTCGCCAGCTCTTCGATGGAGTCGGTGATCCGGGTGTAGCCCGCCCGCTTCACCCCCGCCAGTGCAAAGCCGAAGAACAGCGAAAACACTACGATCTGCAGGATCTCGTTATTGGCCATCGCTTCGGCGATGCTGCGGGGAAACACGTGGCCGATAAACGCCTTGAGACTGAAGTCACCGGTATTGACCGGCACAGCCGCCGTTGCGTGCTGGGCCACATCCATGTTCAGCCCGGCACCGGGTTGAAACAGGTTGACCAACCCCATTCCGATCAGCAGCGAGACGACCGAAGCGGTGACAAACCAGGCCATCGCCCGGGCTCCGATCCTGCCGACGGAACGGGAATTGCCCATGCTGGCGATACCGCCCACCAACGTCGCGAAGACCAGGGGCGCGATGATCATCTTGATCATGCGCAGGAAAATATCAGTGACCATCGAGAAGTAACTGGCAATCTCTTTGGCACTTTGCTCGCTCCCTGCGAAATGGTGACATGCCCAACCGACCAGCACGCCCAAGGCAATGCCCATTGCAATTCGACGGGGGAGCTTATTCTTCTTCACGGTGCTGTCCTCAAGTAGTTCTTGGAGTTTTTTTACTTGGCAGGATCGATTCTAAAGAGCGGATTCGGAGGGATGATGAGTAATCCAGCTAGCCCTATGCGGTTTTGGAATAGTTATCGAAAGGCCGCGCTATGCCGGGGAGTTGCGCAGTAAGATCCTGCTCTCACAGCGGGAGTTCTCGATATGCAACTCAAATGGCTGGATGATCTTCTGGCGATTGGCGAATGGAAAAATTTCTCCCGCGCGGCCGAGGTGCGTTGCGTGACGCAATCGGCCTTGTCCCGGCGTATCCGCTCACTTGAGGAATGGGTGGGGGTCAAGTTGGTGGACCGGGGCACCTACCCCGTCCAGCTCACCCCGGCGGGGGTCACTTTCTGCGATGAAAGCCGAGAGGCCCTCGCCGGATTGCTGAGGTTGCGCTCGACGCTGCGCGACGTGGAACGAATGCCCGGGCGCTCGATCCAGATCACCGCCGGCCACAGCCTGTCGATGACCTTCCTGCCCAAGTGGCTCTCGCAGTTCCAGCCACACAACGAGCAATTCAACGCCCGGGTGGTGGCCGCCAACATCCATGACGCCGTCATTGCCTTGGAGGAAGGCAGTTGCGACTTGATGATGGTCTACCATCACCCGCTTGCCCCCATCCTGCTGGACGCCGAGCGTTTTGGCAGCCTGGTACTCGGCCACGACGCGTTCATCCCCCTGTGTGCACCCAACCGCAAGGGCGAACCGCTGTTCCGCCTGCCCGGCCGCGCCGGCAAGCCGGTGCCCTACCTGGCCTATACGGCAACCACGTTTCTGGGGCGCGTCGCCGACATCGTCATCAACAACGGCCCAGAACCGATCGCGCTGGAACGCTGTTATGAAGCGGACATGGCCATGCTGCTGATGCGCATGGCCATCGAGGGCTACGGCGTGGCCTGGTTGCCGCAGAGCGCGGTGGCCGACGAACTGGAGCGTGGGCTGTTGGTACGGGCCGGTGGAGAGCAATGGAGCACGCAATTGGAGATTCGCTCGTACTGTGCGATTGCCAATCGCAATCCGACGATGCGCAAGTTGTGGAAGACGTTGGAGGGGGCTTCGTTGCATCGGCTGGGCAGCGCATCCTCTACACCTACAGATGCGGACTGATCAACGCCACTCAAGCGCTGTTCGCCAATGGTGGGTGCACACCAATTGACTGTGGGAGCGAGCTTGCTCGCGATGACGGCAGCACATCCATCATCGCCATCAACTGACCCACCGCTATCGCGAGCAAGCTCGCTCCCACAGTGGACTGAGGGTGTACGCAAAATTTGCGTACCCACCAAACCCTGTGGGAGCGGGCTTGCTCGCGAAGGCGTCGGCACGACCAGCAACCTGCAAACTGACACACCGCTTTCGCGAGCAAGCCCGCTCCCACAGAGGGTTTGCAACGAACGCACTACCTGTGAACTCCCCGAAAAAAACTGTGGGAGCGAGCTTGCTCGCGATGACAACAGCACATCCAACATCGCCATCAACTGACCCACCGCTATTGCGAGCAAGCTCACTCCCACAGGGTTACAAGCTGACAGTGCAGGCGACCTTATGAGGTCGCCCACTTCCATTACAACGCCAACACCTGCGCCTGCAATCGCCGCCCGATCACATCCAGCAGATCACACCCATCGCGCAGGGGGATCGCCAGCACTTGGGCGAAATCATGGAGTACCACCGCGTCCGTACTGATGTCGGAACGCATGGCGAGGTTTTCCAGCAACTGCGTAACAGCGGCGATGCGGTAAGCGGCGGTGTCGTGCAGCACGTCCAGCGGCGCTTCCGTGTCGATCAGGAGCGCGTGGAAATTGTTTTCGATACCGGTGATGGGCATGTAGCGGGACATGAGGGGTTACTCCTGCGGGGATGGGAGGTCAGTGGCGGATTGGGATGCCGCTGGCAAAGGGACCGAATCCGGGATCGAGATTCGGATATTTGGCAGGAGATATTCTTGGGTGACGCTAGACGAAAGCCACCTTGGATTAGCTGTGGTTTTCTGAGAGTTGGGGGTGAGCTTTTTCATTGGCTTGTACCTAGGTTATGTAAAGGAACTGCCTTCACCACTTCCACCTGGTGGGTGGCAGCTGTACGCGGGTGTGGAAGACCGAGAACCTAGGACCCGGCGCACCCGAAGGCGCCCCGCGTACAGCCGCCGTAATTTAACAGCAGACCTAGGAAAAGCGTCTGCTTTTTAATTTAGCGGTGCAACGCGCTAGGTTTTCGTGAGGGCTTCCACACCCTCTCGCTGAATTTGCAGCGACGGAGAAAACTTAGCGCACGGGGTGATGGGGTGGATAGTCAGCGGGGAACGACACAGCTTGAGGGAGACTTCCGATGGGAATGTCCGGCGATGGATTCAGAACTTGTTTAATCCTCAACAACAGTACCAACAACAATCCGCTTGCCCATTTTCTCCCCCACCTCCAACGCCTGCCCATCCCGCTGCTTCCCCCGCCGCGCCAACCCCACCAGTCGAGGAATCAACTCCCCCTCCGGCAAGTGCTGCCAGAATCGCCCCGGCATGTGCTGACGTAGCGCCTGGGGATTGATCCGCGCCGGGTTGAAAATGTGTTTGTAATAGGTCCGCCAAAGCTCAGCGCCGGGATCGTCGGCGTGGCGCGCCCAGTGCTGCCATTGCTCGGGGCAACGTCGCTGGTAATCCAGCAACTGTCCATCGAAGCGGATGCCATCGCGCGGCGTTGCGATCAGCCAGCGTTGCTGCCCTAGCCGCTCGGCAAAATGGCCGCTGGCGCTTTCGAGGATGTCATGGGCCGGCTGGTGAAAGGCGACCAGGTCCAATTGCAGTTGCTCGGCCAATGCCTGCGGCAGGGGGATAAAGCGCACGAAAGCATGCAGGTGATGAGCCTCGCGCTGGACCTGCTTGATCCGCCGCTGCAGTTCACTGCCCAGGCGGTCGCCCGCGAGCATGGCTGTGCGGTCACCATGGGCAACGCGCCAAAGCACTTCATACAACAAATTCCAACGCTGTTCGCCTTGGTAACGGCCAGCCTGTTCGAGCTGGGTCAGCAAGGCCGCAGGGACCCGCGTACGGAACGGGCCAGGCCCTTGAGGCAGCGGCGTTGGCATGGCCAAAAGATCGGCCATCGGACCTTGGGCCCAAGTGACATCGCTCGGGTCGATGCCGTGGCCGAGCAACGTTCGAGCCTGATCGCGCCACGTGGAGAAATCATCATCACAATCCAGGGCAATCATCACCAAAGCCCCATCTGCACCGGCCGCTGAGGGTCACGCAACCGCGCCCGCAGCAGGCCGCTACGCACCTGGGCGTCGGCAGGCCGGTAATCGCTGGTGACAATGAACGGTCGCGCCTTCTCCAGCACGCACCGCAACTGCACCAGGTCGTCATAACGCACCCGCCGTTCCCGGCGCAGTGCAACCAGACGCTGCACGCTACGCAGGCCAATCCCCGGAATACGCGCCAGCAATGCGGGTTCGGCGCGGTTGACATCCAGCGGGAACACCTCTCGATTGGCCAGCGCCCACGCCAGCTTGGGGTCGATGTCCAAATCCAGGTTGTGGGCTTCGCTCAGAAGCTCGCCTGCCTTGTAGCCGTAACCGCGCATGAGAAAGTCGGCCTGATAAAGCCGGTGCTCGCGCAGCAACGGAGGCGCCGCCAGGGGCACGCTGGCAGGGCTGTCGGGAATCGGGCTGAACGCTGAATAGTAAACCCGTCGCAAACCGTACCCCTGGTAGAGCGACTCGGCGTTGCTCAGGATGGCGTGATCATCAGTGGCATCCGCCCCTACAATCACCTGCGTGCTCTGCCCGGCCGGGGCGAAACGCGGCGCCCGCGGCTCATCCGCCACTGCCTGTTGCCCCTGGTGGATGGTGCCCATGGCCTGGCGTATGGTCGTCAACTGCTTTTCCGGTGCCAGGCGCTTGAGGCTGATGTCGGAGGACAGCTCGATATTCACGCTCAAGCGATCCGCCAACCGCCCCGCTTCCTCGATCAACAGCGGATCGGCATCGGGAATGGTCTTGAGGTGGATATAGCCACGAAACTGATGCTCCTCCCGCAACAACCGAGCCACCCGTATCAGCTGCTCCATGGTGTAATCGGCCGAGCGAATGATGCCGGAACTCAAAAACAGCCCACTGATGCAATTGCGTCGATAGAAATCCAAGGTCAGCCGGACCACCTCCTCCGGCGTAAAACGCGCCCTCGGCACGTTGCTGGAACGACGGTTGACGCAATACTGGCAGTCGTACAGGCAAAAGTTGGTCAGCAACACCTTCAGCAACGAGACGCAGCGCCCATCCGGCGTATAGCTATGGCAAATGCCCACGCCATCGGTGGCCCCCAGCCCCTCACGGCCTCGAGAGCTACGCTTGGGCGCACCGCTGCTGGCGCAGGAGGCGTCATACTTGGCAGCGTCGGCAAGAATGCCGAGCTTGGCGATAAGCTGCATGAAGTGATCTCGAATACTGGATATAAACACAGTATTTTGAGATGAACCGTAACGCAAGCGCCATTGGTCAATTCAACGCCTGATACCAGTGGCCCAAGTCGCGACATAGGCCCATGCCAACCGGATGGGCTATAATCGGCCAACCAACGCGATTGAGGTCCAGCCCCATGGGCAATGTCAGCCTTGAAACCAAAAAGGCCTATGCCGCCAGGACGCGTAGATCCAACTACGCGGCCAGCCTCCGTCTGGAAGGCTTCAAAACGACCTTCGCGGACGGCGAACGCAAAATGCCAACGCGTGAAGAGGTCTTGAAGGCCTTCACCCAGACCCGAACCTGATGCCTGACAAATATGGAGTCGGTGAGGACGCTTATTGCTATCCCGGCTCCACAGTCCTTCGCAACAAACTCGATATCCGTGACGAACCGACCCTGAGCGAAGCCGAACAACAGCTTTCGGCCATCGCAGCGGACAACGTCGAATTCAGCCCTCCTCCCTATAGCCTGGCCTACCTTCAAAACATTCATCGAACCCTCTTTTCTGACCTGTTTGAGTGGGCCGGAGAGCTGCGCACCGTTGGCATGTCCAAACAAGCCACCCGCTTTTGCCAACCTGAGTACATGGAAAAGGAAGCCAGCAAGGTCTTCACGACCATGGCGGCGGCAAACTGGTTCGAAGGGATGGAGCGGGCAGAGCTGATAATTACCGTGGCAGAGGCCTATTCCGACATCAACGTCGTACACCCCTTCCGCGAAGGCAATGGTCGTGCGCAACGCATTCTGTTTGAACACCTCATCATGAATGCCGGGTTTGAAATCAGTTGGTGGGGGATTGAGAAGGACGAGTGGATTTTTGCCAACATTGCGGCTTACAACTGCGTTATGGAGCCTATGGAGCAGGTGTTTGAGAAGTGTATTGGGCAGGCGATTCAACCCTGACCCTATGACCGCGCCCACGCTCACCGCCTTACGCTTTATCTCGCCAAGTGATACAGTCGCCGTCAATTAACGTCTGCTAAAGCCACTGAACATGTACAGGACGAAATCATTCCCATCCAACAAGGAAGGTCGAGACTTTGTGGTGGGCGACATTCATGGACATTTCAAACTTCTAACAACGGCCTTAGACAAACTAGACTTCGACACTGAACTGGATCGTATTTTTTCCGTGGGAGATCTCATCGATCGCGGCCCCGACTCCATAGATGTATTGAACTGGCTTGAGAAGCCGTGGTTTCATGCGGTGCGTGGCAATCACGAACAGATGCTTATTGACTGTATCTCCGGCCACGGGGATATCCCCAGGCATATCCGAAATGGTGGAGCCTGGCTGTACGAGTTACAACCCACCATCCAGCATGAACTCTTAAAAGCCTTGCAAGAACTTCCATTGATCATTGAAACCGACTTATTAAACGATCAAACAATTGGAATAGTCCATGCCGAAGCCCCTGTCATTAGGAGTAACAATGGCTGGCAGGAAGCCAAAGACGCTATCACCGGAAGATTCGGAGAGCAACGTCAGCGACAAGCCTTGAAAACAGCGCTGTATGCAAGAGAGAAAGTCGAGCAACAAGACCACACTTGCATCAAAGGAATAGACCGGCTCTATGTTGGGCACTCAACAGTACCCGGTGTTATACGCTTGGGCAATGTCGTCTATATCGACACGGGTTGTTCATTTTCTGATGGTGCATTGAGCCTGGTAGACATCCAGACCGAAACCATGATCAGTATAAGCATGAGCCCCGTGAGATAAGGAGCAATAAGAGTCGAGCGTTTTGTAGTCATTGTACAGGCCAGGCCCACTCGACAATGCCCCGCACCAAATGGTGAAGTCGGCACACTATATTGCTCTCCCAACACCTCCTGCCCTTCCCTGATAAACTGTGCCACTCGCCTCGCTGATTCAGATTCCCAATGCCTCTACAAACTGCCCCACTCTCCCGCCGCTTCTCCGTTGCTCCGATGATGGATTGGATGGATTAATCTCCGCACCCACCGCTCTGCGTGCTAAGTGCCGCTTTCCTCATTCTTCTGTAGCAAATTTTTAGCAACCGCAGGTTGGCGTCTTTCAGCCATGCGGCGCCGGAAGAGAATTGTACCGCGATGGGAGGTGTCAGCCTTTTGAGCCTGTAAGATCGGGAATATTCGTGCCCAAAGCTACCCGACACCTCTAAACCTTCCCATTGGTACAAGAGTTGTTACACACCTTGACTTGCATCATTCAATGCATGAGCCGTCTTCTGCCACGATAAGGAGCGTTGGAAGCGAGGCGGGACCGGTCGCGTGCGCTACACTCAATGGGACCCCGATATAGAGGAGCATTCGCTCGCGCTGACTACTTTCGTCAGCCGTTTCTGGCAGAGACAAAATATGATCACAAACTGGGAAGACATCGGCCCTTTTGAAGGCGAAGTATTGATCGTTGAGGATGATCAAACACTACGTGTACTCATGGTTGAAATCTTGGAAGACATCGGAGCTGAAACCGTCGCTTTCGGATCGGCCGATGAGGCCTTGATTTACCTGCTTCAATCTAAGGTTCAGTGTTGCCTTGTAATCGTCGACTACAGTGTTCCTGGGCAAATCAATGGTATGGATTTTATCAAGATGGTTAGGGGAAAATGGCCTTCCATCGGTTCGATACTCACATCAGGACATCCATTTCTTCCTGAATCAGTGCCTAACCCAACCCTGTATTTGCAAAAACCGTGGTCCGTAAACGACTTGGTAGCCTCGATGAAGGATCTACTTCAGCGCACATCCTCCCCTCAGTAGATACCGATTTTTTACCCGTAAATGATGTAGCCGCTCCGCTGGCTGGATCGCAGGAATGGGAACTGAAGTTGAGCAGGCATTCCCATGACGTACCGCTCCACTTGCCAACAGGTCCCTGTCTGGCGTTTAACAGACTACTTACCGTGTGGTCGATGGGATGCATATGGACGTAGCGAAAGGATGCTCAGCGCATGAAGCATGCTCAATGGAGACTTTTATTCAGCTTTGACGGAGCCTTAGCATGGAAGGACGAAGGCGAGACCACCTGCACTTTATGAGTTTTTAAGCCTTGGCGAGCCAATTCGATGTCTTCAAAGATGAATCGAGCCAGCTTTCTTAAGCCTGCTTCGCCTCGAAACTGGTGCCTGATCAGGCCGACAACGGCAAAAGATTCTCCGTCATGACCTGCTACTAAAAGCGAGGCGGTTCCGTCGAAGCTTAAGGTGCATTCTATTGAGCACCCAGGCAGTAGATCCCTCAGTGCTGCCTCGATCTCGACCTTCGACAACCTGTCCATTGCAACACCTCGGAAGTTAAGCTAACAAGCATATTCCAGTGGTGCTTTAAGTAAATAGTGGCCTAATGCCTTTTGAAATTCTCCCCCTTTTTTGTTAGACATATATTAGAAGCAGATGCCAAAAGCGGCCCGGTAGCATCGGAAATTTCCGCGTATTCACACTCTGCAGTCAGCAGACCAAGCTGCAGCATCTCCCGAATTCCGAACAAAATGGTTTCCTGCTCACCGCTCAGCTCATCCGCCTCGTATCGCATATCGGAGGACATTTGCTCCAGTAAAAAACTGATCAGCTGGGCTGTATTTTCGATGTTCATAATGTGGAATAACTTGTGATTTCTACTTCGATTTTTCGTCAAAGCTCCGGTTCCCTGAACCTATCCGAACGGTCATTGGATCGAGCAAGGCTTTGGCCTTCAGATTGGAGAGCGGCAGCGAGAGGACGCAGCCAAATGGGCCGTTTGAGGCTGAGAACGGTCGTACAATGAGCTGGTTTTGGAACGGAACATTAAACGTCAAAGTCTACAGAGCTACGTGACGACGAGGCTGCAACGATGGATGAAGAACGTAGGGGGCAAGCTTTAGCCGCTTGGCATAAAGCGCTTGCCGAGCCTGACATCCGAATGGATGTCGAGAAGCAGTATGAGAAGCTGAGTAGGATGGCTGATGATCTCAAGCAGCAGGGGATTATTGATAAGCACGACTGGCGAAGGTTGATGAGGGAGGCGATCGGCTATTACGCAAACGCTATCGAAAAGATTGATCCAAGGTCGTGACCGACGTCGCTATAGCTCGGCCTTATCGCTCATAAGATATTCATCCGCTGCATCTGTAATCGTTTCTAAAGCAAACACCAACCGACCAGGCCGCTGCTATGCTTTGCTTTTTTCGACGAGGCAGCGCACATGGCAGGGGAATACTCACTCACGGATTTGCTTGAGCGAATGTACGAGAATCAGCTCGCATTGGAGGCGGCGCTTATGGAGTTGGCGCTACAAAGCGAAAAACAAGGATTGAATGACGTTGGGGGTAACGTACGTGGCGCATTATTCGTAATTGGTGAAAACGCCGGTCACATCAAGCAAGGTCTTGCGAAGCTACGAACCAAAGATATTTGATTGAGCACACGCCAATTGTGACGTAATGAAAAAACATGAAATCTTCGGCTAATCTTTTTTCTGCATACCTTCGAAGGGTTCCGGATTTCTTCCCATCGCCCTCAGCCGGCTTGATTTGGATGGGATGATTTCTCGGAAAAAAAGCCGCCTCGGTTGGAGGCTCATGGGACATTGATCATCGACAGCACACCTGCCATAGCTGATCCAGCCTGGTCGTGTAGCTCTGGCTCATCATCTCCCGACGCATGCCCCAGTCAGGATTGACGGGAACGCTGGCTGATCGGAGTGTCCCCCTACCCCATCGCCCGTTGATCTCATCCAACACCGCCATCAGTTTCGTGGCGTCGACTGGCTGGGAGGTAGCAAATAGGTCGTCGGTGTACTCCCCCTGTTGACAGAGATTCATCAACAGCACCTCAGCCTTGCTGTAGTTGAACCCCGCCCGGAAAACCCGGTCGAGTGCGTCCACCGCCGCTTTGGTCAACAACCGCACATCGTCGGTAGGGTACGGCATGTCAACCAGTACACCGTTGGCATACTTCGCCTCTTCCGGATTGAACATGCCGGTGCGGATGCTGACGCGGATCTTCTTGCACAAGGACTTTTGCGTCCTGAGCTTTTCCGAAGCCCGCATCATGTACGTGGCTACCGCCTCCTTGATGGGAGCCAATTCCGTGAGCCGCTTACCAAACATCCGGCTACAACAGATCTCCTGCTTCGGCGGATCCGGCTCGTCAAGCTCCAGGCACGGCGTGCCGGCCAGCTCACGGGCCGTTTTCTCGATCACCACGCTGAACTTCTTGCGAAGCGTCCACGGGTCGGCCTGGGCCAGATCCATGGCTGTCTTGACGCCCATCGCATCCAGATGCAGTTTCATCTTGCGGCCGACGCCCCAGACCTCGGCCACGTCCGTATTGCGTAGCACCCAGTCGCGCTTGAACGGGTCGCAGATGTCGACGACGCCGCCCGTTTGCACCTGAAGTCGCTTGGCGGTGTGATTCGCCAGCTTCGCCAGGGTTTTGGTGTGAGCGATCCCTACCCCAACCGGAATGCCGGTGCAGCGCAGCACATGATTGCGAATCTTGCGACCGAGGGCATCCCGGCCGTCGATGCCGGTCAGATCTGCGAAGGCTTCGTCGATGCTGTAGACCTCGACGGCAGGCACCATTGATTCAATGAGGGTCATCACGCGTTCGCTCATATCACCGTAGAGTGCGTAATTCGACGAGAACGGTACGATGCCGTGTTTCTGCAGCTTGTGCTTGATCTGAAAATACGGCTCGCCCATCTTCACGTAGGGCTTGGCGTCGTAGCTACGGGCGATCACGCAGCCGTCGTTGTTGCTCAGCACAACGATGGGCACGCGGGCCAGGTCCGGGCGGAACACTCTTTCGCAACTAGCGTAGAAGCTGTTGCAATCGATCAGGGCGAAAACGGGCTGGGCTTTAGACATGGCTGCGCACGCTGCAGGTGATGACGCCCCAGATGACCAGCTCGTCGCCCTCGAGCACGTACCTCGGTGGATACTTTGGGTTCTCCGACAGGAGAATCACCTCCTTCCCACGTATGCAAAGGCGCTTGCACACGGGTTCGTTGTTCAGCAGCGCCACGACGATGTGGCCATGTGCAGGTTCCATCGCACGGTCGACGACGGCGAGGTCCCCCTCAAAGATTCCAGCGCCCTGCATGCTCTCCCCGGCGATGGACACCAGGTAGACATGCGGGGCGCGAATATTCAGAACCTCATCCAATGAGATGTGCGCTTCGATGTGGTCCGCTGCCGGAGACGGAAACCCCGCGGGCACTCGAAACGAACAGAGAGGCAGCTTTAACCCACCTTCGGCAATGAGGCCTAAAATCGAAAAGCTCATGACGTACGACTTCCAAAACCTGTACAGATATACAGTTAACGTTGTACAAGTTTTGCGGTCAATTTCTTGTACGAATATTCGGACAAGCGGCTGAGCGGCCCAGGCTGAGGAAGGTCGCCGTCGTACACCGCCTCCCTGCGGCCGGCTTCTGCATTTCGTCGGCTTGCTCTCGCCCAGCGCCAACGGCCTCGATTACTGTATATCCAAACAGTTAAACAAGGTATCGCTCATGGAGCCGTACGACATTGAAGACACAGACCAGTGGCTTGGCTCGCCAACACTCGAAGAAACGCGGGCGCATTACGTGAACATGCTGGAGGGCGAAATGGCCGACCTACGCGTTCTGCTTCGAAACGCACAGAGGAACATCTCAGGCCTGATTGAGATGAACGCACAGCTTTCTGCAGAGAGAGTTGCGCTTGTTCGAGAGGTCCAAAAATACCGGACAGGACAAGGCATTGTGGATGCCGATAGGCTAATCAGTCCCATCGATGGATCACCCGCTGGACTACGCTAACGTTAACCAGGGGACTGAACATGTGCGGACGAATCTCCCAGTACACCGGAATCCATGAGTTCACTCGCGTGCTGAGCATGCCGAACGCCATGGTCAATGCCGTGGGCGATCAGCCCTTGGGACGCTATAACGGCGCACCCTCGAATCAGTTCGCACTCTTCCATCAGGAAGATGACGTTCTACACGCCGACCTGATTCGTTGGGGCTGGAAACCGCATTGGGCAAAAGACAGAACACCGGTGAATGCCAGGGTCGAGAAAGTTGCGCACGGTCCCTACTACAAGTCGATCTGGCCACACCGAGCATTGGCCCCAATCAACAGCTGGTTCGAATGGGTGGATGAAGGAGGGCCAAAGAAGCAGCCCTACCTGATCCGCCGAAAGGACCAAGCGCCGATTTTGTGCGCCGCCATTGGCCAGTACCCTACTGGTGCCAGGGAACCGCTGGAACATGACGGCTTCGTGATTATTACCGCTGACAGCCAGGGAGGCATGGTGGACATCCATGATCGCCGCCCCGTGGCGCTTAGGGCGGAACTGGCGCGGGAATGGATCGACCCCGCCACACCCAAAGAACGCGCCGAACAAATCATTCTTCTACAGGGCGAACCTAGCGAGGCCTTTGAGTGGTTCAGGGTTGACCAGGCCGTGGGAAATACTCGCAATCAGGGGGCGGCCCTGATCCAACCTGTTCCTTTCATCGATCCACAGAAATAGTGTTATTTACACTTTCCGTGTAACACCCTTCCTACAGAACTTATTCCCACACTCAAAGGCTACCGCTCCTAATAGAATCGGGCACCTCAATAAAATTAGAATTCCGTGGAACAACATAGTACGAAATCCTAAGCGCAAGATAGAGTGGGAAAATTCCACTTAAAGTGTAGTTAACAGCTTACGGAATTATACTATTGCATCTCCTCCAGCACTCGACATCTTTGCCCTAGGGGTAAAGGTGTATATACACCTCCACCAACACAGCCGCTCTGCCTATAGGAGGGCTTAAGGTGTATGCCGCCGCCCTATTTAATTATTTTCTTAAAGCATCCATTGACGACCGAGCCGATAAACATTTAGTTTATTAACAGCCCCACCCACCGCCCACAAATACCACGCTTATCAGCGTGGCGAGTTTCTTTGCGAGAAGAAGAAATGAACATAATTATTTTATTGACGACGACTGTTGTATTGCTTATCAGGATCTCTGAGCTGCTGGAACGATGGGGCATTGGTTGCCCTGGTTTCTTTTTTTGATATCAAACCCGGGGAGCTGACAGTCTGGTCCCCTAGACTTTGAGCTGATCAGTCCGGGCGATACAGGAAATGAGCTGCTGCTGAGGAGTGCGCCATCAGAATAGCCCTCCTAGCGCTGCCGGTTCCCAGTTCATGATCACCAGTTCGCCGCTGACCTCGGCCTTGCCCTGACGCTGGTT
Source organism: Pseudomonas sp. Soil_N_39 (assembly GCF_057655955.1). Taxonomy (NCBI): domain Bacteria; kingdom Pseudomonadati; phylum Pseudomonadota; class Gammaproteobacteria; order Pseudomonadales; family Pseudomonadaceae; genus Pseudomonas; species Pseudomonas sp. Soil_N_39. The sequence goes on along the minus strand of NZ_JBDGLI010000009.1, from coordinate 216,480 downwards.
CGTGTTGCTGTACCGAATGTCCAGCATCTCGAAGTGAAAGCCTTCGAACGCACGCCGGATGTCCGGGTGATCGTTAATGCTGACCATGACCTTGCCCTTGCAACGGCGCATGAAGTCAGCCATCCGCTCGTAGTTCTCGAACGGGAAATCCACGCCATATCCAGCGGTCTGCCAGTACGGCGGGTCCATATAGTGGAACGTATGAGCGCGGTCGTAGCGCTCAGCACAATCAAGCCAGGGGAGGTTTTCGACGTAGGTGCCGGACAGTCGCTGCCACGCGGCCGAGAGGTTCTCCTCGATCCGCAGCAGGTTGATGGCCGGGCCAGTGGTCGCGGTGCCAAACGTCTGCCCGGTGACCTTGCCGGCAAAGGCATGGTGCTGCAGGTAAAAGAACCGGGCGGCGCGCTGGATGTCGGTGAGGGTTTCAGGACGGGTCATTTTCTGCCATTCGAACACCTGGCGGGAGCTGAGCGCCCATTTAAACTGGCGCACGAATTCTTCCAGGTGGTTCTGCACGACGCGATAGAGCGTCACCAGGTCGCCGTTGATATCGTTCAGGACTTCAACTGGTGCAGCCTGGGGTCGCATGAAGTACAGCGCGGCACCGCCGGCAAAGACTTCGACATAGCATTCGTGAGGCGGAAAAAGGGGAATGAGGCGGTCGGCTAGGCGGCGCTTGCCGCCCATCCAAGGGATGATGGGTGAACTCATTGAAAGCAAGACCTTTACTGTATGGATAAACAGGTGCTAGGCTCGCCGCGCTTTGTGCACGGAGCAGGAGCCTTGGCTGGACTTGCAGGGACATTCTGCAGGGACGGCGACCGGATCGGATGTTGGCGCATCCGGCCCGGTCGCTCCTTTTCACTTCGGCGTTGAAACTTCTTTGGCGTAGGCCTGGCAGGCTGCCAGGGCTATCAGCCCCCGGTCGCCGGCATCGGTGATGCCGATAATTCGTTGAGCATGCGCCGGGTCAAGTCGGGCGCGTGTGGCTCCATGAACCACGCCGTCGGCGCTGGTGGCGGCTGGCACAGCACAGCCGTTGATGGTATCGGTGGCGTCGAGTAGGACTGACAGCCGGACATCAGCAGTAGCGAGGCGATCACGCAGGCGATCCTGATCACGTTGGGCATCGGTTAGGGCTCGATAGTGGGTTTGGTCTTTGGCGGCCAGCCGCTGCTCCAGGGCCAGGCGCTTGTCTTGCTCGGTACGCTGCAGCGCGGCCGAGGCCAGGGTTATTTGGTTGAGGGTTTCGGTGTGGAGCCGGGCTTGTTTTTCCAACTGCTGACCGTATCGCCAGCCCTGGACGGTCCAGGCAATGGCCGCCGAAGCGGCGACCAGAGCGAACAGTAGAAGCCCGGCCGCCAGCACGCGGTATTGCAGCGGGATCAGGTCGACGAGACGCATAGCACCGCCCTCGCCCGCTCCCACAGCTGCAGGCGATCCTGCAGGCCGTTGAGCCCGCCGTTGATTTTCCGGGTAATCGTTTCGAACTCATCACGATCAGCCAGCACGTTCAGCTCCCTGACCCACCAGAACCATGCCGCCGACTCGGCCGCCCATTGGGGCAGTTCCAGCAGTTCGGGCGTGCGCAACAGACGCTCGTCACCGAACAGCGCCAAGCTGCAGCGTAGGTAGTTGTGGGCACCGGTAATCTGGATCAGGCCGCGACCGCGATAGCGCTGGCCATCTCCGTCGGGCTCGGGCGTGTTGCCGAGTTTCGACGCCAATGAACCGGTGTCGTATTTGCTGAGGTACTGATCGCCTCCCAGCTCCCGCACGTACTGCAGTTGGCCGGACTCATGCCCAACCTGGGCCAGGAATGCCGCCTGCCGCTTGGGCGTATCGATCTGTCTGTGGGCCATGGCGGCGTTCAGGGCCGATACAAAAACGCCCGCTTGGCGGCGGGCGTTGGGCATGATGCGCTGTAATTGCTGTTCAGTGAGTGGCATGGGGGCTCCAAAAAAAGCCCGCTCAATGGCGGGTTACGGTTGTGTTTGAGGGTGGTGCTTGGCGCGCCTAAAGCTGGACGACCTTGACCGGCTTGGCTTCCTTCTTCTTTTTCTTACCCTTTGCGTTGGCCTTGCCCTTCTTGCCGCCGTTGCACTCGACGGCGGTGGTCCAGCCACTGGGGGTAAACAATTGCTCCACCGCCTCAGCCAGGTATTCACCATCAAGCCCGGGCTTGATGCCCTGGACAATGATCGACCGTTCGGCAAATACATCGGTGCGCCCGGCCATCTCCAAGCGACCCCCTGCGGTGCTGCGATTGAACGCGGCCAGTCGCGCCTTGGCGGCCTGCTCGGCGGCTGATTTGTTGGGGTAGATATGCCGGTCGGTATGGACCGCTGGCAGTCCGTTCGGTAGGTCATCGTTATCCAGCTCGACCACCTTAAGCGCGCCGGATTTTTTGTCCTGGTGCTTGGTGCGTACCGCCTTTTGTGTATTGCGGTCGCCGAGACGGAACTGATAGCGGCTCAGATCCGCACGCCTCAACACCACAGGACTCAGGTTCTTGCCACTGGCGGTCTGGCCGCCTTGCCGTGGCATGACCAACAGCTTGCCGTCGGCCAGCTTGGCCGTGCAGTCATACTGTTTGGCAAGGCGGGTGATGAAGTTGTAATCCGACTCGTTGAGCTGGTCGACGCGGGGCACTTTGGTTTGCACTGGGCATACTGGTTTCCAACTGTTCCGAGCGGCCACATCCCGGACAATCTGCTGCAACGGTACGTTTTCCCAGGACCCGCTGCGCACGGTCTTGCCGCTGCCGCGCATGTCACTGGCTTTGCCCCGAATGATCAGCGTATCCGGAGGCCCGGACACCTCGATTTCATCCACGGTGTACCGCCCTAGGCGAGTAAGGGCCTTATCGGTGTAGCCCAGGTAGACCTCAATACGTGCCCCCCGCGTGGGCAGCGCAACCGCTTGATCACGGTCATCAATGCGCAACTCGAAGTCGTCCGACTCCATGCCGGGCTTGTCCGAGACGCGCAGCTCTAACAGACGATCGTTGATCAGCGTGGTGATGTCCTTGCCGTCCGCGACAATGCGAAAGGTAGGCTTCATTGATAACACTCCTGAAAAAAGAAACCCCGCACAGGGCGGGGTTCATGAGGTGCTACGGTGCCGGTTAATCCCACAGCTGGATATTCTCCAGCGTCTGCGCCGGCAGATCCGGCAGCACGATGATCACTCCAGCGCGAAACGGTTGAGGCTCATCGGCCAGGCCTTGATTGGCGGCAAGCACAGCCTCCACCGTGCCATTCAGATGACCGTAATAGTGATGACAGACGGTGTCCAACAGATCCCCGTCAGACGTTCTGCAGATCGTCGCCATAGCTCACAAACTCCAGTGAAAAGGATTGCTTACGCGGAATGCCACCCGCGAGCAGGTTGCTTTGCTCTTCCTCAATGTTGAGCAGGCACCAGGTGCCGAGCACTTCGCCGTAGCCGGTGGTCAGGTTCACCGGCCGCAGACGTCGCCCGATAGAGCGCAAGATGTCCAGTTGTTTGAGCCCGCCTTTGAAGCCCGGGAAAATCACGCCCTTGAGGCTGAACTTGTCCTCTCCCTGGCCGACCGCCTGCTGGGCTATGCTGCGTGTCAGACGTTCCTGGCCAGCCCAGCGAAACGACGTCTGCCGACGCAGTTCCTCAAAAGCCGCCGTATCCAGGTTGAAGTAGTACGGCTGTGCGTTCGGTTCCAAGGGCTGCATGATCAACAGGTGCGGGAACGGCTTTACCGCCTCGGCCACTGGTGTCAGCTGGGGCGCAAATGAACCCGTGGGCATGATGTTGCTCAGCGATGGGCTGACCTGGCCGGCGATGCGATTAATCGCTGCACCTGCCTTGCCTGCCTGCTCCTTGAGCGAACCCAGCCGCTCTTGGACTTGGCCGGCTGCAGCGACGGCTTGGTTGTACTTCGCCGCCACCTGGCCCACGGTGGACTGCGCGGCGTTGATTGCCCGCATGGTCCGTTGCACCTTGGCGCCGATGGCCGGCCCAATAATGGGCACTCCCTCCAGCTCCGAGGCGGCCCCGGTCATGTCGCTTATTGCACCGTTGAGCGGGCCCAGCATGCCATCGAGACTGGTACGGCCAGCCTCCCCCGCTGCAAGCAGTGATTTGAACACCGATTGCAGTTGCTCCATGTAGGCCATGGCACCTCCTTAAACGTGAGGGGAATCGAACAACTGACTCGACGCTTGGCGGGCGGCCACTTCCCGGGAGAAGGACTCCATTAACTTGCGCAATTGCGGCTCCAACTCCCGCACCAACTGCGCCGGGTCTTTTACATCGCCTTGCACGACGATGGAGACTTGCGGCGCAAAGCTGAAAGCCTGCTCAACTTTTGGTGGCACAGGCGGTGTCGGCTCTACCACCTTCGCGACTTCCGGCGGCTTGGTCGGCGCGTCAGTAGATACCGCAGGCTTGTCGGCCTTTGCGTTCTGAGCTTTGTCATCACTGCCAAACCAGGACTTACCCAAGAAGCCGCCAATGCTCTCGCCACCCAGGCCGCCCAAAGCGGCACCAATTGCTCCCCCGATGGCGGTACCGATGATCGGCACCACCGAACCAATAGCGGCACCGGCAGCACCTCCAGCTAGCGCGCCCGCAAGACCACCAGCCGCGCTGCCGTATCCTTCGGCTTTTTCATCCTGCGTTGTGGCGTTGAGTGCGGTGTCCAGGGCCCCCACTCCCGCATCGAGCACCGATCCACCTGGGACACGCTTGGTAAGACGCGTAACCCCTCTTATCGACTTCACCGCCTGACCGAGTGAACCGCTAGGGACGGCCTCTGCCACGGCAGCCATAGGGAGGGCGGCCACCGCTGCGGCCTTGGGCACGGCGGACACAGCAGACGCTTTAGGCAGGGATGGCATTGCCGGTGCGACCACTGCAGGGGCACTCGGCGCCCGAACCGTCATCCGCCTGCGCGACATAGCCCCCATACCAGCACGACGACCACGGCGACCACGTTGACGCTTGCGTGTAGGGCCTCCGGGATCCGTTCCCGGACCGCTGGAACTGGCCCTGCCGATAGCATCCGCATTGACGACAAAGACTCGCTGCGGCTCGCTGCCAGCCCCTGTACCAGTATCCGGGTTGCCTCCCATGAGTTTGCCGAGCACACCCAAGCCCTTGTCCACCGTTTTGATACCGGTTTTTGGAGCCTTGGCAGCAGCATCACCGAGGGCACCTACGCCTCGCTCCATCGCTCGGCCACGCGAGATGTTGTACAGCCCCTTGCCAATCTTCACCGCGCTGGCAGCCGTCTTGAGCGCCAACAGGCCGGCGGTAATACCAGCGATGCCAAGCACCACCGGTTGCGCGCCATCCGAAAGCTTGGTCAGCCCACGCACAATTGAAGTCAGGCCCTGGGCAACCGCATCGGTCGCCGGGCGGATGGCGTCACCCACGCTGCGCATGCCGTCACTAACCGCCTGGCCCAGCTCGTCCCACATCTGTTTCGACGTTTCGCGCCGCTCGGCCAGGTTCTTATCGAGGATCCCGCCAGAAGACTGCGAATCCTTTTTCAACTGGTCGTACAGCGACTTGTTTTGCGAGTAGGCTGTCAGCGCTGCCTTGACCTGCATGTCGGCGAACAGGTCGCCGGTACGCAGGGATTTCTCCAGCGCATCGAGCGCCGCCTTGGCCTTCTCCGGATCCGTCTCCTTACTGATCTTGGTCTGAGCCTCGGCCATCTTCGCGGCTTTCGCCGGGTCGGTGGCCTGGATGTATTTCATCGCCAGGGCGAAGCTGGATTCCAGGGTCGACATACCCTTCTGAATGCCAGTGTTCAGGGAGGCTTGATAGTCAATACCGGCGTCTTTGTACGCCTTGACCACGTCGCCCGAACCGATTTTCTCCATCCAGTTCTTGAGGTTGTTCGCTGCTTCGTCCGAACCACCGGCCGTTTTCATTTGGACTTGAAGCATCGCGCCCAAGGAGCTGACCGCTTCCATGCCAGTGCTGCCGTTTTTCTCCATGCTCGCCAGCAGTTGAGGAAACCACCGGGCCATGTCGCTGGCCTCGAAGCTCCCCGCCTGCCCTTGGTAGGCGATGGCCTCCAGGGCCTGTTGCATCACCTTGGGGTCAGTGATCTTGGCGTTCTGCTGCAGCGCCATGATCATGCTGGCCGTGTCGACGCCGGACGCGCCTTGGCCGACGGCAAACTTCGCCGCCGTCGGTGCGTAGGCCATGGCCTGTTTGAGGTCCATGCCGGCTCCGACCAGTTGGTTCACCAGGTCCGCCACGTCGTTACGGGCCATGCCCGTATCGCGAGAGGTCTGGATTACGGTCTGGCTAAGCTGTGTTTCTTGCGGCTTATTGACCACATCCGCCTTGATCGCGATGTCGCGGATGATCGCCTGATAATCCGCGCTGACCTTAGTCGGAATCGCAGCCAGGCCGGTTGCGACAACACCTTGACCAATGCTCGACGTGAGCCCTTTCTTGCCGGCATCGAGCTGCTGGTGACCTTTGAGTTGCAGATCGGCGGCTTTGGCTGCACGGCCGAGGCGCTGGTACTCCTGCCCCAGCCTGCCCACCTCCACGCCCTGCTTGCGCAGGGCATCAAGGTTGCCGTTGAGCTTGCGCAACAGGCCATCGGCCGAAGCGGCGCCACTGTCGTGAGCCCGCTTCCATTCATCGCGCAGGCGGATGGTTTCGCCAATGGTGCTCTTGAGCACCTTGGCCTTGTTGCCTTTGTCCTCCAGCTTTTTGATGTGGCCTTCAACCGTGCGGAAGGCAGACGCCATCGTCGAACTAACGGCGCCGCCAATCACCAGCGATAACGCCAGTTTGCTTGCCATCGTCTACCCCTTGTTTCAGTCTGAGAGCCACCAGACCATGTCGGAGAACGGCATGGCGAGAATTTCAGCGGCGGAAAAATTCAGCTCGGTGGCTAGACGCTTAGCCAGTTGCTTCTGCACCTTGGGGTTGAAGTTCATCTTCTCGCACCAGGCGAAAATAGCCGGCCTGTATGCGGTTGAAGTCCTTCAGCGTCAAACCATCCAGATCCTTGGTACCGACTTCGGCCAGGGAGGCGAACAAGTTCAGATCTTGTTGTTCTTCATCATTGGGCGCTGTTTGGCGGGCAATGCGAAGGTCACGCACGGTCGGTGTTCGGAGGCTTAGCGTATCGACACGCACGCCGTTGGCTTCAGATGGCACAGTCAGTTTCACGGTGACGCGGTCAGCGGTCAGGGTCATCCAGCTTGGAATTGCGGTACTGCTCATAGAGGTGTGTCCTTAAACAGAGGAGCCGCCGCCCGGACGACTCGCCAGGCGGGGTATCAAGAAGAGTTAGACGCCCAATGCGGAACGCTGGGCGGCCAGTTGATCAACGCCATTGATGACGCGGCGCATGCCGATGGGGTCGATCTCGTAGACGGTTCGGCCGTCCACTTCGAGCTTGTAGTACGTCAGCCCGATGGAGTGCTTGATCTCGGCCTTGTCGCCCGGTTTCCAGTCGCCCATGTCGACCTCTTTCAGCGTGCCGCGCAGGGTAACGATGACCGGCGTGACTTTGCCTTTGAGCCCTTTGTAGGCCCCTCGGAACGTACCGTTAAACGCCGTGCCGTCGGCCAAGCCGAAGAGCTTCAACGACTCACGGCGTACGCCAGTGGTAGTAAAGTTCGCTTCCTGTTTTTCCATACCCATGTCCAGCTCGACCGGCGCATCCATGCCGCCGCCGCGATGCTCTTCCATCTTGAGCGTGAGCTTGGGGAGCGTCAGGCTCGGCACATCGCCCTGGAAGCTGACGCCGTCAGCGAACAGGTTCAGGTTCGCCAGGGTTTCGGGAATCATTGCCATTGAGGTCGCTCCTTAAGCGGCGGTGTCGAGGACTTCGGTCAGCCATTGGTTGGTGACCTCTACGCGGAAGTTGGGGTTTTCTGCCGGCGGAACGTCGGTGAAGCGGATGTTCCAATACACCTTGCCCTGCTCCAGCTGGCTGGCCGTGTTCAGCTCCGGGTCGGCATACACCTCGAAGTTGATGATTGCGCCTTGGGCTTTCAGGTCGCGCATAAACGCTTGCAGACCTTCGGTCACGTCCTTGATGTAAGTCGCGGTGATGGAACGGTCGACCGCCCATTTGTGGCCGTAGAGGATCGCATCCATGACGATGTCCATCGTCCGTACACGAGTGACGAACGCCCACTTCGGATCGCTCGATAGGGTGCGGTTACCCCACAAGCGGAAACCGTCATCACGGATAATCGTGGTGATGTTGGCGTTGTTGAGCAGGTTGGCCCGGCAGGTTTCGTCACCGTCCAAAAACTCAATCGGCCGCGTGGTGCCAGTGATGCCGACAAATTCCTTGTTCGAAGGCGAAGCCCAGAAGCCGTATTCGCTATCGGTCCAGGCGAACAAGCCCGCCACCCAGGCCGAGCCCGGCGCGTCGACCGTGGCGTCCGCCGTGGTGTCCCAATACTGCACACCTGGATCAACCAGGTACGCCCGCTTGGCGCCGAAGTTCTCGGCGTAGGCCATCACCGCCTCATCGGTGGTGTTTGGACCGTCGAGGATGGCGAGCCCTCGCAACTTGTCGGCCACTGCCACCAGGGCGGTACCGACAGCCTGTGTCGCGCTGTGCTTGGGAGTCACCAACAGCCGCGGCTGCGCGTTGAACCGGCTCTTGCCGTCCAGCAACGCCTGCAGGCCAGTACGCTTGCCGTCAGCCAGAACGCCGCCAATGATTGCCGAGGTCTGTGCAGCCGGATCGGCCAACTGGGCCACACCACAGGCGACGATCACCGCCTTGGCCCGGGTATAAATGGCCTTACAGGCTTTGGTAATCGCCGAGTCGGCACCGAAGGCAGCCACCGCCTCGCGCTCATTGGTGATCACCACCAGGTCATTGGGCTGCGCGCTGTAGGCCGGCGCCGGTACAAAGGTGTCAACGAGTCCAATGATCGAGGACGAAGGCAACGCAATGACACGAGCGCCGGTGTCGACGTTCGTGGTGGTAACGCCGTGAAAGAAGCTCATAGGTTCTCCAGATACGAAAAGACCCCGCAATGCAGGGCCTTGTTGTTGGTGAAGCGGAAAAGAAAACGCCCCGTGAGTGCGGGGCGTTTATTGGGTTTGTTCGGCGATCCAAGGCGGCGCTACAGGTCGATACTCAGCGCTCGGAAAGTCTCCCGTTTGGGGCCAATCCCGAAGCGCCTGGCGATAGGTGAGCAGTTCGGCAAATTGCTCTGATGTGAGGGTCGGGGGATGCCCTAAATCCTGTTCATCACGATGGCGAGTGACCAGCCATTCAGTCCCTTGCAACTCGACGTTGCGCCATACCCGCTCAGCATCAAACTGCTCAGGCGTTGGGCCTGCTTGCGGCGGGGTGAACGTACCATTTTCTGCAATCCATCCTAACCCGACTTCCGAGGGGCAGGATTGCCAAATCAGATCAGGATGAAAGCGATCTGCAGGATCGATGTCGGTGATTTCTGCCACCGTTTCACTTTCAATTCTTGCCCAATACATTCGATTGCCCTTAATAAGTGATAAAGACACAGCCATCGGCACCCGCCTGCGAACGAATGCCGACACGGCCCCCACCGCCCATTCCGGGTTGCGTCAACTGAGTGGTGTCCACGGCTGCGGAAATGCTTTCTCCACCACCTCCAGCGCCACCGTTCGCACCAGTGCCTGCGGAATTACGTACAGGTGGATTGCCAGAGCCGAGCATGCCGTTGAAGTCTCCACCGGAGCCGTAACCCCCCCCAGCGCCTCCAGAAACCAAGCCCCCCGCGCCACCTGTTGCCGAGCAATGAGGACCGAATGAAGAAGTGCCACCCGGATTACCAGAGGTGTTGCCAACGGTTACGTATGCCCCTCCCGCCCCGACGGTGACCGTAATTATAGAACCCGGCGTTACAGGCACGAGCCGCGTGCTGAATCCACCCGCACCACCTCCGCCGGCCCCAGTCTCCTGTGATCCAAAAGCTCCACTACCTCCACCACCGCGTACCTCAACGAAGACCTTCCAAACATTTGCCGGAACCGTCCACTGATATACGCCCGCAGTTTTGTATAAGACCTTTGCGCGATATGGCAAATGGGTGGTTTGGCCCAGCTCACTCCAATACGGCTGTGTTCCTATTGCAGTCTTGTGTCCGATATAAACCCGCGTCGGACCGTTCGCCGTGTTGTTGATGATCGCCAGAAACGTCTTGTACCCGGCGGTGATGTACCCACCGCCGACAAGCACAGTCATTGAAGTGCCGCCTTGCGTGCCAGTATCTGGCGGCCCACCTACAGACGCATTCGGGTGTTCCAGCGTAAACGCTCGGTAGAGGCCCGGCTTGATGTCAGCCGAAAAGTCCGCGATTAGCGGGGCTTTCGCAGCATCCGTTCCAAGCCCGAACACATCCAGGATTGAACGCACCCCGCTGTTAAAAGCGGAGGACACTGCGTTCGGTATTGCACCGTTTTCGGCGTACCAGGTGATGCCGGCACCGGTCGATAAAGTGATGGTGTCTAACGTCTTGAGCACGAGCTGATTCGCGGCGATGCCCGCTACATAATCGGTGCCCTGCAGAATGATTGTCGCGGTTCCGGTCGACACGTTCACCAGCGTGATGGTGCCACCGTTGAAACCGGTACTCGCCTTCGGCAAGGTGATATTGACCGGGTTCGCGGAGTTGATAATGAAAGACTTCCCGAAAGCATCGGACGTCAGCACAGTGCTGACGTCTAGACCACCAACGCTTGAGTGGTTGCCTAGGGCCCGCTGTACAAACGCAGTATTCGCGAGCAACTGGCTGCTGTTATTCAGCGGCGCAGTTGGGGCCGTTGGGCTTCCCAGAAAGGTCGGGGAATTGATGGTTGCAAACCCCTGGGTGATGTTCTGAAAAGTCAGCGACGTGGTGCCCAGAACAATTGCCCCGTCCGTTACCAACTGCCAGCGAGTGTCGGCCAGCGTAGCGCCTTGCTCGACGGACAAGATCATTGCCGAGGTGACTTCAGCACTGCTATCAGCATCCGGCGCACGCTGCCAAGCCGCTACGCCGACGATGTAGATGCCGTTGTCTTTAGAGGCTGCTTGGTTCTTTACCAACACCCGGTCGCCAGCGAGCAGGCTTACACCGTCGATGGTCTGAAGCCCAGTCAACGCGATATTGGCCGTAGTCGCTGCTCGCACTGACTGCTTGCTGTCGAGCTTGTACAGTTCTTCAAGAATTCGCCGCTCGACGTACTCCCTTGTTGCCAACACCACTGACGGGTCAATCTTCAGCGTGATGTTGCCTGTGCTACTGACAATGAAGTTCATCCGCACGACCTGGGTCCGGCCAGAGCCCTGCGACATGATGGGCTTAAAACTCGGTGGGCAATTCGCGACTGCCACCAGATCCCCGTCAGCGTCGTACAGACCGATTTCACGAATCCAGTATCCACCCTCATCGGCCGGAATCACTTGCTCGGCGACAATCACCGCCGGATTGACTGGGTCAATAAAAAGCTGATTCAGCGGTCGCCGACGCCATTCGTTGATCAACGACGTTTGGGCCGCACTTGGAACCGGGTCGGTGCCGTTGGCGTCGCCTACGCCCATATCGGTAAGTTTCCACGGAACGCCGAGGGCATCGGCATTCGCCTGTTTCGCCGCTCCAACGTTCGTGAGAATCGCGAAAAATTGCGAGGTCTGATCAATCATTAGTAAACGTCCAAGGTGTCTATGGTGTGTTCGCGCCCTACCACGCCGATGGATCCGTTGACTTCAATGTCACGCATGATCGGCGGGTACACGTCGATTTCGTCGCCCTCATACAGGGCAACACCGATGTTCAATTTCCCTCGGGTTTCGAGGCTGATCGCCAGTCCGGTCATGTGGCGACTGACCGGCCGGGCGTCATCGATCAGCCACGTCAGTTCCTGATAGGTCTCTTCGCTGATGCCTTCATCGGAAACACCGATCTTCAAGGCAAACGTTCCTGGCACGCCCTTGGGCTCGGTCTGGAACCACTCGACTACCTCGATCAGATAGCCGAACGGCTCTACCACCCGGCGCAAGGCGCCGATGGTGCCTTTATGGGCATGGACGTAGAACGAAGAGCGGATGACCGAACGCTTGACCTCTTCGGGCCACGCCTCGTCCCAGCGGTCCACGGACCAGGCCCAAGCCAGTTGATAGAGCAGATGCGCCGGGCAGGTGTCCGGGTTGTATAAGGTTCGAAGCGGTATCTCAGTTGTTTCGTCGATAGCCGCCTCAATGGCCCGTTCGAGCTGGGTGCTGTTGAGGGGAAGCAGACTTTTCATTTGCCACCCCGCTTTATGGTGAACCCCGTGCACCACGCCGCCTGGGCCTTGGTTGGACGGATGTCTACCCATCCAGGAATCTCGACTCGGGCCACGCCGCTGACATGGACCTGTGCATCAATCGCCGAACGGGCCACCTCAACGCCTAAGCGACGCCGAGGGTTAATCCAGGCCTGCAAGCGTGCATTGCACTCGGCAAGCGCTGCCTCGTTTTCCGGGCCAGTACCGGCCATGTACACCACGGCATCGATTCGATAGGGCAGGATCTGGGCGCCCTGCACCGTCAGCCGATCAGCAACAGGCCGCCGATCTTCATCGTTGAGGTAAGTGTCCACTTCGGCCAACAACTCGGGGCTGGCGGTACCATCGCCTTCCAGGGACAGTACCGTCACGACCACCTCGGCCGGAGCCCGACTTTCGGCCGTGGCATCTGCTACCAGGCCCGACGCGTTACGGGCATGCAGGATGTAACTGTTCCGTGGTCCAGCAGTGGTCAGCCCTTCGTACCTCAGCTGGATACGCTCGCGCAGTGCGTCGTAGCTTTCCAGCACCTCCGACACTGGCGGCACGGCGGTCAAGTCCTCAGCCTGAATGACCAGGCGCTCAAGGTTCACGTTGGCGGCCAACTGCACCAGGTCAGCACCCGTGGCATGAGCCAGGAACAGCGCCTTGGCCGCGTCGTTGACCCTGGCCCGGTTCTGCATGCGCCGATAGGCCCCCAACTCCAGCAGCTTGGTTACCGGATCGCTTTCAAGGAAAGCGGTCCAGTTGTCGCCCATGTATTCGCGAAACGTTGCCAGCTCGCCCTGATACAACTCTTCAAAGTCCAGACTCTCCAGCACCTGTGGCGCCGGCAACGCCGAAAGGTCGATAGTGCTCATGCGTTCACCTCCAGCACCACGCCATCGCCAATATGTGAGCCCGTCAGTTGCAAGGAGATTTGTCCATCCACCACTGCAATGACCCGGACACGCTCAAGTTTTAAACGGGGCTCCCAACGCCCGAGGGCGCGAGCGACCTCGGCCTGTACCGCGCTTTTCCAGCCCTCGTTAACTGGCAGGTCGACATAGCGACGCAGTTGGCTGCCGTACTCTGGGCGCATGCGGCGGCTGCCGACAGGCGTGCTCAGAATGTCCTCAATGGACTGCCGCAAATGCGCCTGGCCGGACAGCGGCTGCCCCGTGCGACGGTCCACTCCGATCATGGAATTACTCCGTCAGCAGTTGCATATCCGGGTGTGCCTTGAGAAAGGCGTATTGATCATCGCCGCAGGCCGTGACCTGGCCGGCGATGACCGGCAAGGTGCTGCCGTCTGGCATGATCAGCGTGCGTGAGGTGTACCGGGTGTCGCGGAACACTCGCGCCGGTCCGATGGGTGCCGGCGATTCGGTTTGGACTGGCTCAGGCAACGCTGCGTCGGCTGCTGTCCGCCCGGTCCCCGTTCGCGTTTTGCTCATATGGGTTGCTCCAGAAATGCGAAAGCCCGCACGTGGCGGGCTGTGGATAAATGTCGGAGTCAGTGTTTGTGGTTCGGCGTGTTGCCACCGGTATCAGTGATTTTCCCGCCGCCGTTGATATCGCCCGTGACCTGTAATGGGCCGTTGATCAGCACATTGCCGGTCAGGGTGATATCGCCTGCCGTGGCGTTGATCTCGCTGTCCGTTACGACCACTTCGGTTCCGCCGACTTTGATGGTCACGGTACCGCTTGGCACGGTGATGGTGTACGTGCCGGCCTGCCAGTCATAGACCAGAGAGCCACCATCATCGAAACGCCACACCTCGACGTGGTCGCGGTTGTCCGGAGGTGCCCCGGCATTGCCATACAGACCGGGGATAAATGTGCCCTGCGCCACATCGCCGCTGGCACTTACCAGAGTTCCCTGCTCTCCCATGCTAGGCGCTCGCCAATGACGGGCTTTGCCGGCGGCGATGCTGTGCCAACGCACCCAGGCACTGACCCAGTCCCCATCCGACACCCGACATGCGGGCGGCGAAGCGGTCAGATCCAGCGCGACCACATAACAATCCTTGACCAGGCCGGCCAGCATGCGGTCATGCTGCGCACTGGGATAGCTCATGCCATTCCCTCCGGTGGCTGATAGCTACCTTCGCTACCAGGACCAGTGTCAGGGCTGAAGCCCCAGAGCAAGGTGCCTGGGGGCTGATTCGGCCACGGCCACTCTTCCTTACCTAAGTAAATACCCTGGGTCCACTCAACGACCCACACCGCATAGCTGTCGAGCTCCGGCCGGGTCCAGTCCTGTGATGCCTGGACGAACTCTGCCGGCTCGACCGCCAATCCCCATGTCTGCATGCGCAGCAAAATAATCAGTTGAGCCGCAATGAAAGCCGCTACCTGCTGGCAGTGCTCGTGATCGCTGCCGACGATGACGCGTGCTTCGAAACGCGCCTCGACTCCGACTTCGCCAGTGCCGGGGTCCCGACCGGGCTCCAGCTCGACCAGCTCAAGCACAACTGCGGGGATGGGTACGTGCTGCAGCATGTCGGGCATGGTGCAGATGTATGCCAAGCCGGGGATGGCCTGGGCGATCTGTTCTTCAATGGCTAAGTAAAGCTGGTCGAGAGGAATGATGGGCTCAGACATGGGCTGATTTCCTCAAGTATTTTTGCAGCTCGAAATTCATCTCCTGCTCCAGGATCTCAAGCAGTCGCTGATGCGCACGACGCGACCATTCCTCAAAGTGAGGCCGCACGTCGTCGAGCGATATCTTGGCCTTGGCCAGTGGATAGCGGCTACCGTTCTCGGCAATCCAGCCCGAACTTGGCCCACCGCCGCCTGACACGTCACTGTCGGGATAGTCGCTTGCTCTGAAGTGTTTACTGGCGGTACGAATCCATATGTCAGGCGCGCCGCCATAAACGGTCTTATAGAACGCCCCCTGATACTTGCGACCCGCGACAGAGACACCAGAGCGGCCCTGTCGTACCCGACCTGCGCGACTGGCCTCAATGGGATTGATGCCAAACCACAACTTGGCTTGCTCGTTGGAGTTGACTGGGTAAGCCTTTAGTCGCTGACGCACAGCGGCGATGGCGATTCGAGCTTGCCGGCCTACCGCTCGTGCAATGTGAGTGCGCAACCAACGCAGCGTCTTATTCAGGGCTCGCCGTTGAGCTGCACGGGCGGCTTGTGGAACAAGGGCGGCAAAGTCGGAGAACGCATCCTTATCGGCTTGAGCCAGTTGCAGCGTGAACAGACCGGAGCTGGCCGAGGATTTGACATGGCTGCCGACGCTCATCGCACCTCCCGAAGAATCAAGTTGACCCAACCGGTGCCATCCGGCTCACGTTTGACGACGACATAACGCCCGCCGCCGTCTTCTGGCATCAGCTGGACAGTGATTAACTGGCCATCCGAAATGAGGTGGGCATCAACAATACGGACGGCGAACACTGGCTCGCGTATACCGGTGTTGATCCTTCCCACCTTTGGTTGCAACCAGGGCGCCGAGAAGAATCCCGGCACCGGTAAGTCGCGACCGTCGACCAGAGCCTCGTCGCCCAGGACATCCAGCAACTGCACATCCATCGCTGCCACCTGGTCACGGAAGGCCATCAGCTATCTCCGTCATCCGATGCGGTGGATCCGGACTCCAGCTTGCCGCGCTTGGCAATGACGCCTTCTTCGAGCAACAGGTCCCGGATCTCAGTGCTGGGCGGAACGTACACTTCACCTTTTCGCACCAGCTTGGCACCGTCCTGCACACAGCCTTCGATCACTACGTACTCAACTTTGGCAGCCATATCACACCACCTTTGCAAAGACGAAAGCGTTAGGCTCCAGCATCCCGGCCAGAGCAGCGCTTTGCAGTTTCAACCACCGGGCGCTCGGATCCTGGGTGACCCAGCTTTTGGGGAAACGGGCCGCTTCAACCAGACCACTTTCAATGGCTTCGATGTCCTTGATCGCGCCATACAGCATCGCGTTTCGAGTCGAGGTCGAGCCCAGCATCAAGCCGCCGCTTGGCACCATCTGCTGTTCGTCACCGTCATCGTCCAGGTACCACTCGTCGTAGACATACAGGTCGATGCCGGGGTCGTTCAGATAGCCAAGATAGGTCACGCCATCTGGCAGCTCTTCAGGCTTGATCACGCCCATGTCCACCCGGCGAGAGTTGAGCTGCTTCAACACTGTCTCGTTGCGCTGGAAAGCATCCTGGGCTTCGCCACTGAGCACAGCGACGTTGCCGGTGCGCCCGGAATCCTTGGCAATCTGGCGCTTCCACTGCCGCAAGTTGGCAATAGGGTCGGAGTCCGCCGTGTTCCAACGCCCGGCCCCCAGCACGATTTTGTGGCTGTCCTCCATCAGAAAATCGATGGTGTCATCGACGCCATCACCCAGCACCCGAACGCGTCCAGTGCTCAGCGCCTGAGCGCACATCCACTCTTCACGACGAGTGATCTCGTCGTCCAGGTCGATCAGGTCGCGCCCCAACTGCTCGCCCGCTCGCTCCAGGGGAGTCCGCGAGGAGAATGGGTTATCGCCGGCAGCACGCTTGAGGATTTGTTCTGCCCGCGTCTCCCGCTTGGGCTGGATGTAGGGTGGCTTGTACGTTTCGGAACTGAAACCGTTGCGCAGCGAGACACTGCCGGGCAACGACGGGTGTACGAAGGGCGCCATCTTGCGCTGGCCCTTGATGATGTCGATGGTCACAGTCTCGGTGCCGAAGGTAACGGGGTTACCGGCGTTGAAGAAAGTGTTCATCAAGAAGCGACGAGGCGTGTTCATCTGCTCAACGGCTTCGAGCATGGTAAGGGTGTCAAAAATATCGGTCATCAGATGCTCCGGTCAGCGGATGAAAATGCAGAAAGGTCGAAGGGCGGCTTTGGCCGAAGCCAGGGTTAGGCCCTCACCGAGGTGGAGCTGGGTGCCCAGCACTTGGCCTGTCAAACGAATGGGCGCGCTCCTGGCCCCGCCCGTGGTATCCACGTCCTCGTCGAGGATGGCCGCAGGCACCTGGGAGCCGTCTTCAGCCGCGGCTTTGCACAGCACGAACTCTTTCGAACTGGCGACCTGTCCCAAGACAGAACCACGAAGGAGGGTCTGGCCAGCGGCGATCAAACCGGTGTCCATTGCAATGGGAAAGTCACCGGCAGAAAGATGGCTCGGCTGGTAGGTTTTACGTTCCGGGTTGCTCATGAATGTCTCCTGTCAGCGGCGCGAAGCGCCCGCAACGATTGCACTGACGGCTGCTTGGCGTTCGCCCTGCTTGCCATCACCGCTTGGGGTTGTAGCCGTCACGCCCTGCGCATCGCTCTTGATCGCTGCCAGGGAGATCCCGCGATCCTGAGCCGCCTTGAACAATTGCAAGGCAGTGGCCTCGACCGTGGTGCCAGCATCGATAGCCGCTTCGATTTCCTTCTCGAAGCCTTTGCTGGCCAGGGCGTTAATACCCTTGATGCGATCACGTTCTGCAGCGGCGCCTTCGGCTCGAATGGCGCCGAGGTCAGGCTGCTGGGCCTGGGCGATTTCGATGGAGTTCGGATCAGTGCCGGCGGCCAGCGCAGTACGCAGCTCCGCCGTGGTATGTACGGTGGTCATGGTGGTTTTCCTTGGGACAGTGATGGCCGGTTTGGCCAGTTCGGTGATGAGGGATTCAAGCGAGCCCAACCGATGGGCCAGACCCGACTCAACAGCGGCGGCTCCGACGCGTAATCCGCCGAAGTCACCCATTGCGGGGACCTTGGCGGCGTCGGTGCTCAGGTTTCGCGCCACTTTGCCGACGAAGACTTCACCGAGGGCATTCACGGTTTCACCGATCTTGGCGCGCCCTTCTTCGGTTGCGAGATCGGGCCGCTTGTTCGGGGCGTTGCTGCTAACGATCTGATAGCGTTTGCGGCCGTTGGCAGCGTCACTTTCAACGACAGCCTCGACGACAACGCCGATGCTCCCGGCCAAACTGGCTTCGTCGATGACGATCTCGTGCGCTGCCGAGGCGATCCAGTACGCAGCGCTCGCCCCGATGCCACCGATGTACGCCACGATCCGCTTGCGCTCTCGACCCGCGAATATCATCTCGGCCAGTTCATTGATGCCGGAGGCAACACCGCCAGGGCTGTCGATGTTGAGCACAATCGAACGGACTTTGGGATCGTCCAGCGCTCGCTGGATGTCCGTGCCCAGGACCTGAGTGCTGGTAGCGCCACTGATTTCAGTGAACATGTTTGCGTAGCGAAAGATCGGCCCAGTTACGGGGATCACTGCCACGCCGTTTCGCATAGTGACTTTGCGGGTATCTTCCAGCCGCTCGCCGCGCCGGGTTGCCAGGGCCATCGGATCGCCCATGCGGTCGGCGATGGTCAGCAAGTTATCCAGGGCGTCAGGCAGCATTAGCCAGGGCTGCGACGCAGCCAGCTCAAGTGCTCGAGGCATATTCAGTCCTCTTCGGATTTGGGGTCAGGCGAGTTTTCTAGCCCGCCCTTGGGCAGGGCCTGCAGGTTTTTAGCGCGGCGTTGCTCCACTTCCCGTACACGCTGACGGAACACCTGCTGCCAGGGCTCGCCGGTCATGGCCGCTGTTTCGAGGGTTTCGTTGCTCACGCCAATTTCGATGCGCTTACCGGCCGCGTTGGCTTCCTTCAGCTCATCAATAGCCCCACGGGCGGGACCGATCCAAATGGCCTGACAGTAGCCCTTGCGCTTGGCTGGGTCGCCGTAGCCCGGTAGGTCGATCAGGCCCCTAGCCACGGCTTCGTCGATAATCAGCTCACGGCTTGGCTGGCAAAAATCACAGGCAAGCCACCAACGACGCAGACTGTAGAAACGCCAAGCCTGAAGCATGGCGGCGCGGGCCGCGCTGTAGCTGCTGCTGTAATGGAGCAAGAGCTCTTCAAGTGGCAGCTCCAGGGCAGCGCCGATCTCTTTCACCACGGCGGTGAAGAAGGGATCAAACTGGGCATTGGGTCGGCCTGGGTTCGCTACGACTGGCTCTTCACCAACGCCGAGGTCAATCACGGCCCCCTCGCCTAGGGCCAGCTCGCCATCGGTGGTGTCATCGCCTTCAGGGCGCTCGTCCGCCAACGCAGTCATCGGCAGGTTGCCGGTTGGGAAATCAGAGCTCTTTTTGATGAACACCGTGAACATTGCGGAGATCACGGCGGCCATAAGCTCCGCGCTGCTGTAGCGCTCCAGCTTTTGCAGTGGCTCCAGCACAGGCGCCAGGTAGGGAGCCCCGCGCTTCTGACCTGGACGTTCCTTGTCCGCCAGGACGTGCAGCACACGCCGTCGGCCTGTCTCCTCACCGAACGCGGTAAGTCGCTCCCAGCTCAGTGGCTTGCCGGCCAGATGCTCGCCGGGATAGCCGGTACAGACGTGATAGGCCACGGGCGCGCCCAGCGAATCGAACTCAACGCCATCAACCAGATTGACCCGGTCCATACCGCCGTTCGGATTGCCGACCCGATCCGACTCGATCAGCTGCAGTCGCGTGCTGAAGACACAGCCCGGCCGCTCCTTATCCGGGGTGGCCACCAACACATCACCGGCAACCAGCGACGACACCAATACCAGGGCTTGCAACTGGTAATGATTGAGGGTCGCTTCGGCATCACATTCCCTCGGATCATCGGCATACAACGACCAAAGCCGGTCCAACCGGCCATTCAACTCGTCTGCCTGCTCTTCGGTAAGACCCAGGGCCTCATGGTCCACCTGGGCGCGGCACACCAGCCCGGTGCCCACGACATTGGTGCGCAACCGGGTGATGGCAGCGCGGGCTATCAGGTGGTTACGCATGGCGTCCCTTGAACGGGCCACCAGCATTCGCCGCTCGCTCTGATTGAAGTCTCGTCGTGGACTCCCGAGGCCAGGGATCCAGCTGGCCATGCTGCGCAGCATGCGAGAAGCGCCCCGCCAGCGAGTTTCAACACCGCCGCCACCGCCCTGAGCAACAACCTGCTGGCCGTCCACCGAAGCCCTGGCCACCTTAATGGCCTCTCGCATCAGCAGATCGGCCGGGCCCTCACGCTTACTGAATGGCCACATGATCAGATCCCCAGGTACGAGACGCGATTGCGGCCTCGGCCACGCAGCGCCGCCTGTTCGTTGGCGACTTGCTCGGCATATTGCTTCTCCAGCAGGCGCAAGCTGTTGAGCTCTGCCAGCTGTACCTCACGATCAGCCCGGCGCAGGCGCTGACCGTTTTTCAGGACGTCAGAAATTGCCGCCCTAACTTCAGCTAGGCGCTTTTGTGCGTCAGTCATGGTTGATTTCCTTAATAGCCCGCTCGACTGCGGGTGCCCCGCCCACGAGCGACTACTCGGCGCGGTACCGGTGCGACCGGTTGTTCGGTGTTGAACAGCGTTGGCTGCATCAGTTGCTGTTCCAACTGGTCCCACTCGTGGTCACGTAGCAGATGCGTTTTAAGGCTACGTGCGGCGTGCAGGGCATACACCTCGCAGTCCAGGGCTTCATTGCGGCGCCCGGCTTTTTTCTGCCAGACCATCTTGCTGGGGTTACGCGCATGAGGCGCCAGCACTTCATTGGTGAGCTGTTCGTAGTAGTCCGAACGGATCTCGCTGTACCAGTGCATGCGCCCTGGTCCGACACCCTTCAAGCGCAGACGGCCATCGATCAGCGTCTTGGCCTTGTGCGTGCCAACGATGTGCACCCGCAGGCCATATTTCGCCGCTTTGGTGTTGTCCTGAGAGGTGTCCACAGACTGCGGAGGTTTGGTGAAGATTTCCTTGTCTCGGCTGTCAATCGACGCGCCCTTGATCGCCATGATGTTGAAGCGCTGCCGATCACGTACATAGCTGTAAACGGCGTCGCTGGTATTACCGTCCGAGCTGTCGATGCTGACCGCCGACACCGCCAGGTGCGCGCCGCCTTCGGTAGGGATGGGCTGAGCGATGACCCGATCCAACTCCTGCCAGACACTGTCGTGGGGGTCGATTGGGTTGCCGTGTAGCTCACCCCAATAGAGCCGCCAGGACTCTTCGCCGCGTCCCCATCCGGTGATGACCAGCGCCAGACGATCACCTTGCACGTCTACACCCACGGTCACCAACAACACGCCCCTGGGCGCTGTCAGTTCGGCGTATGGCTCGGCCCGCTTCTCCAGTTCGTCTGACTTGGGCGCGTCGCTTTGGTACTCGTAGCTTTCGCCCTTGGAGCTGTTCACAAAGGCAATCATCGGGCCGATGTTGCCTTGCGCCGCTGCGTGTTCCGCCTGGAGCTTTTTCTCCATCAACGCCTGAAAGCGTGACCCCCAAAAGGTAGCGTACAGCTCATTGAGGATGTAGCCGGCAATCCCGCGAAACTCAGCCGTGGCCTGCCAGCGCCCGTGCTTGAGGTTCGCGTTCTTCTGGTTGTCGTCCCAAATCGCGCCGCAATGTGGGCACGAATAGAACGCCTTCTCCGGCCGTTTTTTGCCGTAGACCTCGTGGTGATACTCAGGGTCTTCATCGCAGTGAAGGTTGTCAAAGCTCAGCGCATGTTCCTGGCCGCATTCGTGACACGTCACCAAGCCGATGCGCTTGTCCGACAGTTCCAGCTCCGCATCAATCGCCGACAGCCCTTTGATCGTTGGTGTGCCGCCGATGATGATCTTGGAACGGCGAAAGGTTTTCAGACGCTCCTTGGCGAGCTTGATGCTATCGCCCTGCCCGCGCAGGTTGAGGTTGCAGTCATCGGGCTCTTCAATGGCTACACGCGGTACTGGTGTCGACTTCACGCTGGCCGGGCTGTTGGAGCCCACCATTTTGAGGAAACCGCCAGGGAAGCGCTTAAAGTCTTGGCGCTGCTGCAACTTGCGGCTGCGTAAATCGACCTTCTTGCGTAGCCGTGGCGTCGCCTCGATCATGGGCTCGAGCTTCTCACCGACGTATTGCTTAGCGGCCTCGGCCTTGGGAAACAGCACCAGGATCGGCGACGGATCAATGTCGATCCACTTGCCCAGTGCGTTACCAAGAACGCCCGATGTCCAGGCTACCTGCGCCGACTTGCGGCCTACGATCTCGGTGACCGCCGGATCGTCCAGCGCCTCCAGAGGGCCGCCGGGCCAGGTCAGGTGAGGCGTGACGTTGAAGCGATATTTGCCGGGGCGGGCTGACTCTTCTGGCGCCAGCCAGCGGTATTTTTCCGCCCATTCGATAATGCTCATGCGCGGCGGCGGTGCCCACTTCCGGCAGGCGCCGCGCAGCGCGTTAATCGCCGTCTTTTTCAAGGCCCTCCGGATCGTCCGGTTCGTCAGAATCTCCATCTGACTGGGCATCATCCTTGTCATAGTCTGACAGCCTCCTCAGGATGGTTTCGATGGGGTCGGCGATCAGGCGCTCGTCAACTTCAACGCCGTAGCGCGCAGACAGTTGTTCCGCCAACTCATCCGGAAATGAGTTGAGCAGCTCGACTTTGGCTGCCGTGATCATTGCCTCGAAGCGTCCGATCAGATCCGCTGCGATTACGACCTCGCCCAAATCCTTGGCCAGCGCCAGCTCTTCACGATTGGCCCTGACCCGGTCGAGCCGGTCACGAGAGGATTCTTTTTTGCCGTTGAGGGCGGCCTGGTGCATCAGCCACTGGATCACCGCCTCGGTGTCGTATTGGTTTTCGTTGCCCCGGCCCAGGCCGAACTCGATTACCGGCATGCCGTCGTTCTGCCAACGGGTCAGCGTGCGTTCATCGCGGCCGACGATCTCGCTCAACTCGGCTTTGCTGACTGTTCTTCCCATCGCTAACCCCTTGAAAAGACGGACATCCCTGCAAAAAACTCAGCTGCAGGGAATCCGCGAGTTCGGTAACCCGTGTAGGGGGCGGGCCAAGGGGAGGACCCAGAAAAAGCACCCTCCCCCGCCCCCCCTACCCGGCACTCTCAGATGCCTCGGTGACACCCAGTCGCTTGGCAGCCCAGCGTTCGTATAGACCGATGGCGACATCGGCGCCGGCCATTGCGGTAAGAGATCCCAAGGCGCCCGCCGTCCAAAGCGACATACCGGCGGCGATCATCAACATCATCGCCGAGACCCCGCAGACGATGCAGGCACCCGACCTCAGTGCGAGCCGCCGCAGTAGTGCCCAGCCTCGCGCCCCATCCTTGTCGGCCCGCCACATCTCCCCCGATACGCCGCCAACCAAGGCCAGGAGAATTACTAACCAGATCGGCATCTCTGCCAGTGCTTGCTGCTCGTTCGTCATTGCCCCGCCCCTTAAATGCAAAAACCCGACGCAAGGGCCGGGTTTGGTGTGTGGTGCCTGCCGCTCTATGCGGTCGCACCTATCGAAGATGAGTACTTTTTACAGGTCGATTCCGGTGGCAGCAAGCCTGTTTTAATGCCACCCGGTGAATGTCTGGTGAACGCCTAGGCAATGTCGGCGAATATCTTTATTTCGGCTTCCAGCGCCTGGGGCGCTGTCTTTCCTGTCCTACTATCCTTGATCGAAGTAGGACAGCTACAGGCGCCTAGAATCGGGGCCTGCCCCACTGTCCTACTTTATTTTCCCTTCTCTCACGTAAAGAGAAAAAGCTAAGAACACGCGTGCGCGCCATGGGCGCGTATGCACTCCCGCTACGCTCACACATGGGCGGGACGTGCGGGAAGGTTGGACAGTAGGACAGGCCAACAACAGCGCGGCCCGCGCTTGTCCAACTGCATCAAACAGCAGTGGGACAAGGCGAGCCGGCAGGACAACCACGGACGCAGAAAGGATCAAGCAGCGATCCCCATCAATAGCCCATAGATGCACAGGTGCGCCTCATGCAGACGCTGGTAGTAGGTGTCACGCCCGCAGCCGCAGTGGGCATATCTCAGGCGCATGTCGATGTCCTGGTTGCAGTAGTGCTCTCGAACGATCTGCTCATGCGCCGTATCGAGGTGCTTGGTCACAATCAGTTCGATATCCAACGATCCTTCCAACGGCGCACGGAACGCCCGCCGGCCTCGAATCAACTGCCCATTGCTCTCCATCATCATGGCAACCATGTTCCCACCGGCAAGACCGCCGGCACTAAGGTCGCTATGCAGCTCTTCGGCCCATTTGCGCAGCCGCGCATCGATCTCCTTAATCATCGAAACATGGCTCCTCGACCGGCTGCACTTTCAGGTTCGATGCCCTGCCCCAATCTTGTGGCCTCTTGTAGCCCCAGGGCCGGACGCCGCTCTTCGGCAACGCGGGTAGCCGGACCTTGCGCCACCCCAACCGATGCATGATCGCTCCAACACGCATCTGTTCAGGTTTGCCCCAATGTCCGTAGTCCAGCTTCAAAGCGCCCAGTAGAATGTCGGTGCCGGTCGCCGTCTCTCCGACCTGATACTCCTCGAGCCAGGCCAGGATGGGGCCTTCCCACTCATCCACCACAAAGCGCTCTTCCTGGGCCTCGGCGAACAACGGAGCCTCCTCCCGATTGACCCACCAGATATCGCCGGACTGATAGCAAAACATCGCCTCGGCCCACAGCTGGTCGCGGATCTCGCGCAACTTATCCAGCTCCACCTTAGTACAGGCGACCGGCCAATAACGCCGGTTGCCGGTGGCGTCCTTCAGGTATTCGTCCTGGTTCGTCGTACCCACGAAAACACACTGGCGTGGCACGTCCATCGTTCTGCGGCCATAGCTTTCACGGTAGGTGTCAGTCGAGGCGGAAAAGAACTGCTTCGCCTTGGTGGACTCGGCCTTGTTGAAGCTGTCCAGCTCACCCAGCTCAACGATCCACTTGCCGCGAATCGCTTGGAACCCGTCCTTGTCGCCCAAGGCGAAGGGGGTATCCATAAACCAGGCACCTCCCAGCACCGCCATGGCCGTGGATTTACCGGCGCCCTGGGCGCCTTCGAGGATCATCACTGAGTCAGCCTTGCAGCCCGGCTGCATCACCCGGCCGACCGCCGAGACCATCCAGCGCTTACCTACCTTGGAACTGTAATCCGTCGGGGCTACGCCCATGATGTCTGTCAACCAGGTGTCGAGCCGGGGTACTCGATCCCACTCCAAGCCATTCAGGTAATCGCGTACAGGGTGAAAGGCATGGTCATGCGCGACAACACTGACAGCCTCGATAACGCTGCTCGCCTTGACCCGCAGGTTGTACTGTTGCGCGAGCCACTTCATGACCAGCATGTCATCAATATCAGCCCAATCGCCGACACCGCCGCCATAGGGGGCAGCACGCAGCTTGACGATCTTGGAGCTGAACGCACTGAAGCCAATCACGCCGGCCCAACGTTCGTCGTTGCCCAGGATCAGCTCTACGTTTTGCATGTGCGCGATCAACATGCCGTTTTCCGTGCGGGCCAACTGGTCTTTCCAACCGCCCGCTGCAGGTGGCTTGACCACCGCCAGTACTTGGCGGCGCACCGCCTCCAATCCTTCAGCACAGTGCAGGTCGTTGAAGTCGGTCCACTTGTCCTCTCGCTCAACCGAAAAGATAGGGCCGACTACCTGACCACCTACAACCGTAGCCGCGTTGTTGGCCTTCTCTGCACCTGGGTTCCAGGGCTCGCCATTCGGGCGCTTGGTTTTCCAGTCATCATCCCGGCAGATGATGATTGGACGCCCCGGGAACCGCTCGCGCATTGCCTTGGCGACCATCATCAGGTTGCCCGCATCAAAGGCAATGGCGACCGTCAACGAGGTCGCCATGTGCAGGCTTGCACCGGTGGCGTAGCCCTCACACACCAGCACTGGCTCGCCCGGCTCAGGGTGCGGACCAATGAGGTGGAAGGCGCCTTCCTTCGCCATCCCATATGGCCAGTAAGACTTGTCGCGGCCGGTGTCCTCTTGCTTCTCGGGGAATATCACTTGTAACCCGACGATCTGGTCCCGAGCGTTTTGCATGGGCACCAAAACCGCGCCGGAGCGCGGGGCATAACGAACGCCGAGGCCCACGATCTGCTTTCGATCCAAGTAGGCGCTACGGCCTTTCTCGGGCATCCGCTTGAACAACCCAGCAGCACGGTTAGCCGCTCGACGGGCAGCGTTGGCAGCCTTCTCAGCGGCTTTGCGCTTGGCTTCCTCCTGACGAGCGCGCATGACTTCACGCTCTTCAGGAGTCATCCGGCCGGGCTTTACCTTGATCTTGTGCGTTTCCCCTGTACGCCAATCGCCGAACGCACCGAAGATCAGGGTTTCGCCCTTCTCGGTGTGGTGCTCGTGTAGAACGTACCAGCCGTTTTTCTCTTTGCCCTTATCCAGGGCGGTCTTGCATCGAGTCAGCTTGCTGTAAATCAGCGGCTGCGAGGGCTCCAGACCGAAGTCCGCAAATTGATTCAGCACGTCATCGAGCATGACGAGCCTCCCGCATCTCATCGATGGACTGACAGTTCACACACTGCGTGCAGCCCTGCTG
Organism: Pseudomonas sp. Soil_N_39; assembly: GCF_057655955.1. Classification (NCBI taxonomy): domain Bacteria; kingdom Pseudomonadati; phylum Pseudomonadota; class Gammaproteobacteria; order Pseudomonadales; family Pseudomonadaceae; genus Pseudomonas; species Pseudomonas sp. Soil_N_39. The sequence goes on along the minus strand of NZ_JBDGLI010000009.1, from coordinate 189,924 downwards.
TGCCAGTCGCCGTGCCTCGGGGATCGGATCGTCACAGCTTTCACAGAACAACAACGAATGCCCAGGCAACGCCGGCTTGAACGCACTGCGCGCAGCAAGCGCCTGATCGATGCGCTCCTGCACCAGGTCATTGGCAAAATCAGCAATATCAGCCACGGCCGTCACCCCGCGTTGTCTGGTTGACGTACGTGGCGCGGTTGAACAAACCCAGCAGCCCCTGGATACCTCGAAACACCTGCAGGCGGATCGCGGCCAGCTCGTGATCGCTGACCACCCCATCGCCAATGCTCTTGGCCCAGGTGTCGGCCAGATCGGCCACCTGCCGAAAATACTCGGCAAGACCGATGGTCAGGGTTTCGGGCATGTCAGTGGTGTACACCTCAGACAGCTCATGCCAGATCGTATCGCCGACCAAGGCATGCACCGCATCCAGAATGCGCCTGTCCTTTGTCAGCTCGAGGATCTCGCCAAACTCTTGAATGTTTACCGAGTGGCTGGGATGCGTGGGGGACAGTTTGTGCTGCAGCGTGGTGGGGTTTCGGCCGGTGGTGGCGGCGATTGCAGCGGCGCCGCCCGGATAGTCCCGTGCGGCATGGTAAAGCGCCAGATCGAGCGGCAGGACTTCCCGCTGTGCTCGTTCGACGCAACTCAGAGCGATTCGGCTCATGGCATTAATCCTTATAAGTTGCCAGTGCCGCGCGACATGCAGTGGTGATACATTTGCCGCGTGGCTTGAAAGGGCCCAAACGCCGGCTAGATCTTAGGGATCGACACCGGCACCGTGCCGGGGCGAGCAATCCGTTGCTCACCCCTGGCGCAACAGCTGCCCAATCTGTGGTGGAAAAGGCAGCAACACCAAGGCTTCCGAGCCTTGGGAAAGCGCGATAAAGGGAGGTGGTTTGCATGTGGTGTGCCCGCCTACCTTTATCGCGACCCGACAGCGCTGTGGTGGTGCGTGCCGGGAGGAACTGGGCGACCTTTGGGTCGCCTTTTTTCTTGCTACGCCGCCTTGCTTGACGGTGGCGCCTCAGTTACACCGAAATGCTCCAGTACCTCAGTAAGAGAAACGTAGCCTTCACTTTCGCGTGCCAACGATTTAATTAGAGACACGCTTGGATCCTTACTCGCATATTTGACATGAATCCGCAGGTAGCTCGGAGCGATACGGCATCGCTCCGCATAAGCCCTCTGCTTCTCAGCATCCAGATGATTGATGTAGTCACGTAGCTTCATTACAAGCCCTCCGAAACCGAAAATTAACCTATGGGGTTATTTTTTGCAATACCCGACAGAGCATTCACCTATAAGGTTAATCGCGCCAGAATCGCCTCATGAAAATATCTGATACCCGCCTCCAAAATTTCCGTAGGGTCCTAGCTGATCGGAAGCTACGCCTGACCGACATAGCGGAGCTTTTGGGCAAAGCTCCTGCCCAGGTGAGCGCGTTCGGCGGAAAAAATCCAACCAAAGGCATTGGCGATCAAATCGCCCGAGAAATCGAAAAAGCCCTGCATCTTCATGACGGTTACCTAGACATGCCGTATGGCTTAGGCGAATTCAACAACGCTACAGTCTTAAGCCATACAGGACGAAAATTACCTGTGATGGGATCTATCGCAGCTGGCGCCTGGTGCGAACCTGACATGTTATTTGATCCTAGAGATGCAGAGGAATGGATCGATGCCCCGGGCCCAGTTGGCCCACGAGCATTCATTCTCCGCGTTGAAGGCATGAGCATGGAGCCGAAATTTCTAGAGGGCGATAAGATTGTGATAGATCCATCACTAGAAGCTTTGCCGGGGCATTTTGTGGCTGCAAAAAGAACCAGAGATCAAGCGGCAACCCTGAAGCAACTAAAGCAAGAAGGGAACGAAAAGTATCTTTATGCTTTAAATCCAGACTGGCCTGAGCGAATCATTCGAATGACTGAAGAGTGGACGATCTGCGGACGCGCCCGGTGGAAAATATCAGACTTATAACCTGCATTCTAACTTCGGAAAAGGATATCACATGAAGTACAAGACTAGCGATGTCTTCGGCGTTCGCAGCCAGCTTATCGAATCATATATTGAAAGACCTAGCGTTGATGAACTTTTCAGCGCAGCCCTCCAAGATAAAAACCAAGTCATTGTGTACGGATCATCAAAACAGGGCAAAACCTCACTTACCTTAAAACATCTAGATCCTGACGGATACGTTAAGGTTGAATGCTCGCCCCAGACACAAGCAATTGATATCTACAGGTCTATCCTAAGACAATCCAACATTACTTACTTTGAGAGTGATACTCAGGGCTTGAGCTTTGAAATAGCTTCCAATATCAATGCAGGGGTAAAGGTAAAAGTCCCCTTTATGGGGGAAGCAAACTTAGGTGCAGGTACTGCAGACAAGCAAACCAAGACCAACACATCGAAAGAGCTCTATATCGAATATAATTTGGAGCTCGCTCAAGATGTTTCAGAGCTTCTTAGAAAAAAGGGTATCGAAAAATTTATTGTTCTGGAGAACTTCCACTACCTTTCACCAGAGGTGCAAGAGCGCCTGGCTTACGACCTGCGCGTCTTCCAGGATCTAGGCGTAATTTTCATAGTGCTTGGAATATGGCGCGAGGCGAATCGACTGGTACAGTTTAATGGCGATCTTTTAGATCGTGTCACTGAGGTCCCAGTCGAACCATGGTTGAATGAAGATTTTGCTAGAGTAATTGAGAAAGGCTCAAAACTTCTGAACGTCGACTTCACTCATATTCAAGACAAACTTATAAAGTCCTCATTTGACAGTGTTGGAGTGGTGCAAGAACTCTGCAAGCAGTGCTGCATTGCCGCTGGCGTTAAAGAAACTTCTGACACAACCATCACAATAAGTGACGAAGACTTATTATCAGCACTTGAAACGAAAGCCGGTGAATATGGCGGCCGGCACATAAGAAACTTTGAGTCCTTTGTCGACATAGCACGAAAAACGAGCAACCAAAGCGGCAAGCCCTCACTAGCATTCCCTTTCTACTTCATACAATTGCTTTTAAAAACAGACTTAGACAATATTGAACAGGGTCTATCTCGCTCCACTTTGCTTGAAGGTGTACGTAAAGTGCATCACAGGCCCGAGGATGTACGTTCTGGCGACCTAGGCGCATTCCTCCATAATATTACCCAACATCAAATCAACAAACGAATTCAACCTCCCTTTGTCGATTATGATCGCGGTAGTAAATTGCTTAAAATTATTGACTCTTCTCTTTATTTTTTCCTGAGACATTGTGATCGGGAAGCAATTTTGGCCGATATTCCACATCCCATTCTGGACTTTTCTGAAGATCTGCTAACGGATCTAGATGAGCCCGAGTCCGCGTCATCGTGAGGAAAAAGCAAAAAAAATTAACCTTATGGGTTATTTTTCTGTTGACCTGATTACCCTGCAAGGTTAAAAATTGCCTCACTCTTCCACCACAGAGCGAGGCAAAACCATGCACACCACAGCATCCCTCCACGTCCATCCGGCCGTTGCCGATCTATCCCGCATCTTCGAAGTAAGGCGCCTGGCCCGTATCTACGGCTGCACCTTCATCCCGTCCAAACCTAAGCAACATGCCCGTACAGCACCGACTTCTTTCGATCCAAACGACGGAGGCCGGGCAGCATGAGCAAATTCCTGATCGACAACCGCACACTGACATTGCTTAGCGCCCAGGTGAACCTGAGCGGGACTTTCAATCACACCCTTCGGCGACTGTATCGACGCGATGTGTTGGCGTTTCGGCTGAAAGTTGAACGCAACAAGACCGACAGCACCTTCACCGTTGAGCTGGGCTCAGAGCGCCACACGCTGACCGTGCCCAACACCAAAAAGACTCACCTGAAGCTCGCCGACTTCATTGAGGAGGTCGTCAACGGCCCTTCTGACCTGACAGGCGAACCCCAGATGAAACGACATGCTGAACGCGAGTACGGCGCTTTCAGTAGCCAGCAGCGGGAACAGGTTTACAGACTGGTTTCCACAGGTGGGTTTATCGACCTGGACCTGGGTTTTGAATTGCCGATCCGGCTCGCCGTGCATCGAACACGTACACGCTCGGGCATCACCGTTGTCATGAGCATCGGCGTCAAAAGCCCGCGGACCAAGTGCTTCACCGTGTACGGCACCGACGCCGAGATGTACGAGCAGGTTTGCGAATCCATCAACCACCTGGCTGCGCTGGCGACACCCGCCGCGCACGCAGCTTAGGAGGTATGCCATGGAGCGCAACCTCGAAAAGACCGCCAAACACTTCGGCCTGACCCGACCCGCCCTGATCAAGCTCATGCGTGAGAAAGGCCTGCTCACCGACCGCAACCTGCCGGCGTTTCCCGTTCGTGACCGTGAGTACCTGCGGGTGAAGGACAGCAACTGGTACCACGACACGCTGGGCATGCAGTACAGCCAATCGACACGCGTTCGGCAGGCCGGCATCCCCTGGCTAGCAGAGCAACTGAGCCTCGACCTTCCTGCCATCCCGGCAGACAACCGTGACGTGGCCTAGGGAATACGCCCGCCAGATCATTGCCCTACGCACCCGAGAGGAGCGCAACGCCGCGCTCCTTGAGGTGCCGGAGCATCTGCGCGAGCTGACCAAACGCCATTGCCTGAATGCCTGGAATCACCCAGCCCGAAATAAACGCATGGAGAGCCCAAAGCCTCATGACTAGCCAGCCTCAAAACCCGCTGCGCCTGATGCCAGCACCGGAAACGGCTACCGTCGAGCTGCTGTATCGCACCTTCGGCGACGTGCTTATCCCCCTCGAAAAGCTGCGCGTGCAGTACTTCCGCAACCTCAACGAGCAGTCATTTGCAGCCGAAATCACCAGCGGCCGCATTCAACTGCCCGTGACCACTCTGGACAGCAGCCGCAAGGCACCGAAGTACGCGCACATCCGCCACGTCGCGGCACTGATCGACATCCAGGCCTACAAGGCCGACGAAGTCCACGCGAAGGCCCAGGCCGACGCAACCGAAGAAGCCCAACCGTAACGGCTGCCACCACCAGCCACCCACACCACCAGGAGCACACCACATGACTGCAATTCAAATCTGCGCGTTGATCGGCCTGATAGTCGGCGCGGCCCTCATCTACTGGACTGGCTACCGAGGCGGGCTCATTGATGGCCGCGTCGAAGGCATTGAAGAGGGCACGAACGGCGAACGCGCCGCCAACGCGAAAACCATTCGTGAGCTGGAGGCACCCCTCCAATACATCCGCGCCGATCACCAGCACCTCGCAGCCCATGCGAAGCGGCTGAGAGAAAGCCAAGCCTTCGGCCCTCAAGAGCGCCAAACGCTTATGCAGATCGCCGAAAAACTGAGGCTGGCCTCTGACACCTTCCGCGCCATGAGTTCGAAGGCGCAGGCACAGCAGGCGCTCGACCTGCGCGAAAAAGCGCTGGGCATGGCCGCTCTGCTGGATCAGGTCGAAGTGGAGGACGCAGCATGAGCCGTCATTGCCCGATGCTACGCCTCTCACCTCAAGATGCCGGCGTGCTGCACCAGCAACACGCCAAAGCCACCGCTGAACTGCGCGAAGTGACTCGATTCCGCAAAGAGTTTGACCGACAACTGTCGCTGCTTATCGGCTACGACGCCCTGCGCAAGCTGCACAAGGATACCCAGAACGCCCTGCTGCTCGTCGACCTGATCAAGGAGGCCGCATGACTCAGATTCTTACCGCAACCGGCAAACGCTTTGACCTGTATGAGCCGGATGCCGACCTAATCGACCCACGGGATATCTCCCACTCGCTGTCAAACTTGTGCCGCTTCAATGGCCACACCCGAGAGTTCTACAGTGTGGCCCAGCACTGCTGCATAGTCGCAGATCTGGTGCCTGAAGAGGACAAGTTGGCGGCACTTCTACACGACAGCACCGAAGCCTTTGTCGGCGACATGGTCCGACCGCTGAAGGAGTGGATGCACGCCTTCCAAGACGTCGAGCACTGGATCTGGGAGCGCATCTGCACCCGCTTCAACCTCGATCTCACACTACCAGCATCCGTCCACCATGCAGACCTTGTTGCCCTGGCCACCGAACGCCGCGACCTGATGCCGCCCGACCCGGCCACCTGGGATTGCCTTTTCGGTATCGAACCCGCGCCCGAACGCATCCGGCCGTGGTCACCCACCGAAGCCCGGCTCACTTACCACCAGCGCCTGATGGACCAACTCGCTATCGAACACCGGAGGAAAGCGGCATGAAGCAGGAACAGAACGCCCCTCAAACCCAGTCCGCTTTGCTCCGCAGCACCAGTTGGGTCGACGCGCCTGTAAATAACAGCCTCTGCTGCGCAGCAGCAGGCATTACCGCTCTTCCCAGCAGCACCGCCGAGGCGCTTGTACCCCACAAAAAGCTGCGCGGGGTAGCGCCCGCTGAAGCAACGCTAATCGCTCAGAATCACCTGCTCGCGCAGCCTGTTATGGGGTATACGCACCCTGACTGTAGCTCTGGAAGCTCGTTACAAGTAACCGTCGACACGAGCCAGCTCGACGCACACGCTGAGCTCGAGAAAGAATTCCCGGTGCTGCCACTCAATATGACGGAAACAGCATGAAAACTTTGTTTCTACTAATGGCTCAGTACGAAGGGCAGGCAGTGATCCCGCTTGATCGCGTTTGCGCAGACTACATGCATCTGACTGTGGAGAAATTCAAACGAAAACAACTTGACGGAGAAATCGATATACCAGTCGTCCGCCTTGGTGCAAACTCTCAGAAAGCTGCACTTGGTGTTCACTTGGAGGACCTCGCAAATTATATTGATCGGCAGCGCGAAAAAGCCACAAGGGAACAAAATCAATTGATGGGTAGAGCAGCTTGACTCAAATGCATTTGGGGTCGAAAAGCCCCCAAATGCATCGAATTAAATAAATAACCAACTAGCTTCCAATCCGTTCAGAACATCATCTGAATTCGCGACTGATTGAGAGATGCGCACAGAGCGCATTATGAACAAATATATCTTGATCAAAAAGCACCTCATCGTCCCCTCGAAATGAGAATCGCATATGAGCACCACGAGACCCTATATTGCCGATAATTCCTATTCGAAAAAGATCCTTCACAACCTCTCTAATTGATACTCGCGCCAGCAAATCACGAGTTTCTTTATGATCCACTGAAACGGCATCTGCACGACTTATAAGATCACTTAAGCTACAGATCTGTTTAAACCCATAAAATATGTATTTAATCCCGTCAACCTCTCCTGCCTTATACTTTGCCTTGAGTTCCTCTGTAAGCTCTACCCAAGAAGCAGTAGAGTACGCTTTCCTCACCGCTTCTAGACCTTGAAGAATAAAGCTCCGCTCATCAGGATATTGGTCCTGAACGGAGATCAATAGTCTCACCACATCTCTAGGACGATACCAAGAATTGTGGAGCACATAGACTTGAGGTATTTGCTTGTGAATAGACTGCGGGAAATAATCCCTCCACAACTCCAACGAGCTTAGCGCTACGAGACCCGCTTCTACTCTGGCGTTGTTTATTCTCTGCTCGATTATGTTCAACAGAGGCTGTTGCGCCGCGCTGAGCCCTGGACGATTCCAGTGAATAATAGAGCCAAAATCGGCAATGGGCTTGTTAATTTCCTTACCAAGAGCCTCAACCGATACTAAAACCTCAGATCGGATAGCCGCATATAGACACAAGGGAAAACCTAACCTCTTCGAGGTCGCATTCACCTTTTCAATAGAAACAATTAAATCTCTAACCAAGCGTGCATCACGCTGATACTGCTTATTCGTCCCGTAATTCAGTTCTAACTCATCAAAAAAAATATTAAGTCGTTGAGTGCTGGGATCGAGAGCATTGAATGCAGTATCCGCCTGCCTTACTAGGTCATTGAAATTTACTTTAGCCTTTCCATTTTCATCCCAATCAAATTCAAGACCCAACTTAGGCGTCTTGCTAATTTCGATAGTACCCTTCCTAATATTCGGAACCAGGCGCATCAACCCAGCTTTCTCAGGCTGCGTCAAGACCTCAGAACTAACCACAGCTATGAACTTTGCTAAGTTTAAATTATCCTGGAATGCATCAACCTTCTTTTCCTGAATTATAGCCGCAATTTTTCTATATATAAACCAACGCCAAACCGCTTCGACATCATCACCCTCAAAAGCGTCACTATTTTCACTAACAACCTGCACTCTTGCAGCTTTCGAAAAATCCTTTCGCAGATCCTCATCAACTTCTGATTTAAAAAGCACGAAGGTAGAAATCGAACTAAACTCATCTTCTAGCTTTATAGAGATATATCGCAATAACGCCGTTTTACCTGTACCTTTCAGCCCTACAACATAATACTTGCTTCTATCAGTAAATTTATCGATAGCTAGCGCGGGGGGAACAACAAACGACTCGACGAATCTTTTTAACTCTTCTGGACTGTTACTGAGCATTTCGTTTTTTGCATCAGTACTGCCAAGATATATATCTTTGAGCTTCAACATCAACGCGCCCCTATCTCATAATGGCTTTTTGCCAACACTACTGGCATTGCTCAAAATTGTCCACTTGTGTTTCCCCCCTCTTGTAACGCCCTAAACCATCGCCACTGAGCATACCGGTCTCCCCTCCTGCGCAGATGTGTATATCTACGTAACGAGTTCCAGTCCCGATGACCCGAGACGCTCGACACCCTTGGAATATCCCAATCCATTTCGAATAGCCGGCTCACTCCCTCGTGCCGAAGGTCATGAAAATGAAGATCCTCAATTCCCAACATATGACACGCTCGGGTAAAGGCGGCCGAAACAGACCTGCCATTGTATGGAAAAATCTCCATTTCAACCTTGGGCATCGTATTCAGGATCGCCCAGGCCTCGTCTGGTAAATAGCACCACACATCATTGCCAATTTTCTGCCCTGGGTTTTTCATGTCGCGCACCAACACGGCTTGCCGAGACACATCGATGTCGCCCCAGCAGATCCGTGTAATTTCTTCCTGGCGGCGCGTCGAGAAAAGCGCGAAAGCGATTATCTTCGGCATGGGAATGGAGCTATTACCCCTGGCCTCCCTTTCAAAAAAGTACTCCATTAGCTGGTCCAGCTCCTCCAAGGTAGGCCGACGGTTTCGCTCTTTGCTCTTAGCGACCATACCAAGCTTGCGCAGCACCCTACGAGCGTCAGGCATGGCAAGCGGGTCGACCTCATAGCCCCAAGCCGGACGCGCCACGGATAGCACTGCGCCCAAATGCGACAAATCGTTGCCCACCGTTTGCGCCTGGACACCGCCACCTTCCTTGCCCATACGCCACTGAGCGAACTCCACCAGCTTCTGGCTGCTCAATGCAGAATCATCGACCTCACCCAGCCACGTCTCTTTGATCGCCGTCAAAGTGGCTCGCTTGGTCTTCCCCAATGGCCGAATCTTCTCGTATTCGTCCAGGTACTGATCGATCATTTTTTTGATCGTCACACCCTTACGGTTCGCACGCTCGATGGCACCCGGCGCAGCCAGCTCCGCCTCCCGGCGCTTGATCCAAGCCTGAGCGACCTGCTTGCGGTCGAAGGTCTGGCTTTCCTGATAAACTGTCTTCCCGTCCCGATTGATCCGTATCTGCGCCGTATAGGCCGTCGAATTGTCCTTGCGCTTGCGTGATGTGATCGTGCCCATTTCCAGTTGCTACATTGCTGATTTCGCTTGCTACATTGTAGCAACCGACCTCAAAAAACAAGGAAAAATGGGTAAAAACTGCTGTATAAAAGATCAGTATTAATGAATTTAGAAAAACCTAAAGCGCCCGTAAACATTGGACCATCCCGCTCAGAGCCGTCTCGCCGCTTCAGTGTTGCCCCGATGATGGATTGGACCGACGCCCACTGTCGCTTCTTCCTACGCATCCTCTCCAAACACGCCCTGCTCTACACCGAAATGGTCACCACCGGCGCCCTACTCAACGGTGACCACGAACGCTTCCTGCGCCACCACAAGTTCGAACACCCGCTAGCCCTGCAACTGGGCGGCAGTGTCCCAGCCGACCTGGCCGCCTGCGCCCGTATGGCCCAGGAGCACGGTTACGACGAGGTCAACCTCAACGTCGGCTGCCCCAGCGACCGGGTGCAGAACAATATGATCGGCGCCTGCCTGATGGGCCATCCGGGGTTGGTGGCCGATTGCGTGAAAGCCATGCGCGATGCGGTGTCGATTCCGGTGACGGTCAAGCATCGCATCGGGATCAATGGGCGGGACAGTTACGAGCAGTTGTGTGAGTTTGTCGGGACGGTGCGTGAGGCCGGTTGCACGAGTTTTACCGTGCATGCGCGGATTGCGATTCTGGAGGGGTTGTCGCCGAAGGAGAATCGCGACATCCCGCCGCTGCGTTATGACGTGGCCGCGCGGTTGAAGGCGGATTTTCCGGAGTTGGAGATTGTGCTCAACGGTGGAATCAAGACGCTGGAGGCGTGCCACGAGCATCTGCAGACGTTCGACGGCGTGATGCTGGGGCGCGAGGCCTATCACAACCCGTATCTGCTGGCCGAAGTGGATCAGCAGTTGTTTGGCAGCACCGCGCCGATCATCACCCGGGCCGAGGCGTTGGCGCAGTTGCGGCCTTACATCGCCGATCATCTGGCCGCTGGTGGGGCGATGCATCACATCACCCGTCACGTGTTGGGCTTGGGCACCGGGTTCCCGGGGGCACGGCGGTTTCGGCAGTTGTTGTCGGTGGATATCCACAAAACCAAGGATCCATTGGCGTTGCTGGATCAGGCGGGGCAACTGCTGGAGGGGCGTTAACCGTCACTTGCTTTGAACCTGCACGCGGTTTTGGCATCGTATCTACCGATACCGCCCCGGCCTTTCAAACAGCCGTTTTCAGGTTGTTGCCGCCGGGGCCTTCGATACCTCTTCACGCCCTTGAGTGGCTGCCGGCCCTCGGGTAATGTCAACGGACCCATAGGACAGAGCACGCTCATGACTTCCAAGCTGGAACAACTCAAGCAATTCACGACCGTCGTGGCCGACACTGGCGACTTCGAGGCCATCGCCCGCGTCAAACCCGTGGACGCTACCACCAACCCTTCCCTGCTGCTCAAGGCGTCGTCCATTCACGGCTATGCCGAGCAACTGAACGCCTGCGTGGCGGACTGCAAGGGCGATGTGGGCCTGGCCAGCGACCGTTTTGCCGTGGCGGTCGGGCAAGAGATTCTGAAAGTGATTCCTGGGCGCATTTCCACTGAAGTGGACGCGCGCCTGTCGTTCGACACCGAGGCCATGTTGAAGCGTGCGCATCGTCTGATCGATCTGTACGAAAAGGCCGGCATTGGCCGGGATCGCGTGCTGATCAAGATCGCCTCCACCTGGGAAGGCATTCGCGCAGCCGAGCAACTGGAGCGTGAGGGCATCCAGTGCAACCTGACGCTGCTGTTCTCCTTCGCCCAGGCCGCCGCCTGTGCCGATGCCGGGGTGTTCCTGATTTCGCCGTTCGTGGGCCGTATCTACGACTGGTACAAGAAAGCCAATGGCAACGACTACACCGGCGCGGATGATCCGGGCGTGCAGTCGGTAACGCGCATCTACAACTACTACAAGGCCAATGACTACAAGACCGTGGTCATGGGCGCGAGCTTCCGCAACCTTAACCAGATCGAGCAACTGGCCGGCTGCGACCGCTTGACCGTCAGCCCGGACCTGCTGGAAAAACTCGCCGCCGACGAAGGCAAGCTGGAGCGCAAGCTGGCGCCAGGGCAAGCTGGGGAGGCGCGTTTGATCCTCAACGAAGCGCAGTTCCGCTGGTTGTCCAACGAGGACGCCATGGCGACCGAGAAACTGGCCGAAGGCATTCGTCAGTTTGCCCGGGACCAGGAGAAGCTGGAGGCGTTGCTGCAAGCCAAGCTTTGAGCTGATTCAACCGTCATGCAAAAAGGGCGAACCTGGTTGGGTTCGCCCTTTTTTATGCGGTTTGGCTTAAGAGTGTGGCGGCTCGACAGACGCTATCGCGAGCAAGCTCGCTCCCACAGAGGGAGGCTCGATTATGAGAACGCCACAAAACCTGTGGGAGCGAGCTTGCTCGCGATGAGGCCAGTGCAGCCTACACAAAGCCCAAGGCTCAAGGTCGCTCCAACGCATTCACCAGATCATGAAAGGCTTCACGATTGGAATCGTTGAGCCCCATGAGAATCTTGTGGGCTTCAAGCACCTTGATCCGCACTTCCTCTTCGGACTGGTCCTGGTCAGGCAGGTCGTCCAGGCACTCCGGACACGGCACAGGGTCGCCCACGATGTTGAACACCTGGTCGAAGCCCATCGATTGCAGCAGACGGGTGATGTCGTTGTGGGTGGTGACGACGGTCGGCAGCAGGCCGACCTTTTGCCGCGACAGGATCGACAGTTTGGCCAACAGGCCCAACGTGGTGCTGTCGATGCTGCGGGTTTCGGTCAGGTCGATCACGATGGCGCTGAAGTTCAGCGCGGTGAAGATCCGCTCAATAGTCGCATCCAGCGCCGAACACAGGGTCAGGCGCACTTCACCGACAAACTTCAGGACGAAGGTGCCGTCCTGCTCGGCGAACTGGATTCTACCGGTACTCATCAAAGGTTCCTGCTCAACACTAACAGGGCGATATCATCCGGCATCTCCCCGAGCGTGGCTAATCCAAACACTTGACGCAAGCCTTCCAGGCTGCCGCCCGCTGCGCTCACCCGTTCAGGCAAGGCCGCTTCTTTCTCTTTGAGTGTAGGTTCTGTCAAAAGGTCCAAAATGCCATCAGACATCAGCGTCAGGCTGAAGGTCGGCGGCAATTCCAGTACGTGATCTTCATAGGTGGCCTCGTTGAACAGGCCCACCGGCAAACCACGCCCTTCCAGATAACGAACACTGTCTGGCGTATACAACACAGGCAACGGCAGGTGACCGCCGATGCTATAGGTCAACAAACCAGTCTCCTCGTCGATGACTCCACCGACCATTGTGACGTGTTTGCCCAGCTTACAACTGATCAGGCCTCGGTTGATATGCCCAAGGACTTCTGATGGCTTGAACTCTGGCAGCGTGCCGTTGCGCTTGGATTCGAACAACAGCCGCGTGGTCATGAACTTCAACAGCACCGTCACGAAGGCCGAGGACGCACCATGGCCGGAAACGTCCGCCAGGTAGAACGCCACTCGCCGCTCATCAACGCGGAAATAGTCCACGAAATCGCCCGACAGGTACAACGACGGGATGATCTGGTGGGCAAAACGGAAATCGTCGACGGTCCAGGGGCTGACCGGCAGCATGTTCATCTGCACCTGGCGCCCGGCGTTCTGATCTTCCTGCAACAGGTTCAGGCTGGCTTCCAGCTCGCGGTTGGCGGTTTCCAGCTTCTCGCGGTAGCGCTGGTTTTCCACCAACAGGCGCGAACGGTCCAAGGCCCGGCGCACCGAGTGCTCGAGCACCGCGAGGTCTTCAAGGGGCTTGATCAGGTAATCCGCCGCACCCAGGCGCAACGCCTCGACCGCGTCGTTCATCACGCCCGCGCCCGACACCACGATCACCGGGGTCTGCGAGGAAATCTCGGTCACCTGGCGAATGAGTTCGAGTCCGCCCATCTGCGGCATGCGCAGGTCGCAGATGACCAGGTCGGGCTTGTCTTGCTCGAATACCTGAAGACCCTGTTGGCCATTGCTGGCCTGCAGGACGCTGAAACCACTGTCTTCCAAGTAGGCTGCGAGACTGGCTCGCACCACTTCGTCATCATCGATTATCAGCAGCGTGGCACTGGTTTTTGGCATGTGGGCAAACGGCGCCAGAATTAGGTTGGCGTAGCGGGCTGGGCGGTCGGGCCTGGCACGCACTACTGGATTCGCTTTCTAGCCTCTCTGTCGTACCGGTTTCAGGCCTTTGCCCTACACGCCGTTACATCAGAGGTGCCCTTCTAAGGCGCAGACGGTACTCCCATCCGCCGGGCGTTTCAAGCTCATGCAGATAGCCGCTTGCCGTCTTTATTTGTCAAAGCACAGAGAGTTATAAGAACCGAGCGAAGCGTAACTCAATGGAAGGATCAAACCCGCTCAAGCACGGCCTCAAAACACAGAAGACGGCCTTTTGGCCGCCTTCTGTGTTTTACAGGTCGAGATTAAAAATCGTCTTCGACCTGGCCATCCTTGACCTTGAATTCGCGGTTTTGCAGGTAGGCATTGCGAATGAAAACGTATTTGTCGCCGCTCACCATCTTCTCGGCCGACAGCAGGCTGGCGCGGGTGTCGACGACATTCAGGCCGCGAATGGAGTTACGCACCGAGACGTTATCGATATAACGGTACGGCGCCGTGTAGTCATCGACCAGCTTGGCCGGCGCGTCACGCAGGGTGCTTGGCCCCAGCAGCGGCAGCATCACATACGGACCACTGCCCAGGCCCCAGTAACCCAGGGTCTGGCCGAAATCTTCATCGCTGCGCTGCAGGCCCATCTGGGTGCCCACGTCAAAGAAGCCCAGCAGGCCGAAGGTGGTGTTGAAGATCAACCGGGCGGTGTCGACCCCGGCGGCGGCCGGCTTGGCCTGCAGCACGTTGTTGGCCAGGTTGCCGACGTCGCCGATGTTACGGAACATATTGTGGATGCCGTCCTCGAGGAACTGCGGCGTCACGTATTGATAACCCTGGGCCAGTGGCTTGAGCGCATAGGTATCGAGGGTGTCGTTGAAGGTGAAGATTGGACGGTTGATGCTTTCCCAAGGATCTTCTTCCGTCGCGGCCTGGGTGGCGAACGGAACCAGCAGGACACAAGCGGAAAGACACAGCTGAGCTAGACGATGGCTCCAGCGCATAGGGGAAAACTCCTTGGATTATTCAGGCAAGGGCGCCGAGCCCAGGCGGTAAGCTGGCTAGTATAAGACGGAACGCGTGGATAGGCAGCACCGAAAAACACGCAGGCCGTAGGACTTTTCCGCGACTGCCCCCCTTCATCTCACTGTCACCGGACTGTCATCGCAGCCCATTAGGCTGCTGGTTATTTCAAGGACGTTCCCATGCCCCGCGCCGAAGCCCTGCCCCTCCCCGCCCCCAGCCTGACCGCCGTACTGTTTGGCCTCAGCGGATGCCTGGTGGATTTCGGCGCACGCATTCGCCAGCCAGGGGCAGCGCCAGCGGATCACGCCCACCCGACACCCGGCGCCCTGGAAAGCCTGCACCGCTTGCAACACCTGAATATCCCCTGCGCCTGGCTCGACGAGTTGCCTCCTGCCATCAGCCATAGCCTGGCGGCCTCATTGCCCACGTCCATCAAAGCGCCGCAACTTCCTGCAACAAATTATCCATGGCCGGCGCCGCATGCCTGCTGGCAAGCGCTGATGGCGCTGAACGTCCAACAGTTGGACGGCTGCGTGTTGGTCAGCGGCGAACCACGGTTGTTGCAGTCAGGACTCAACGCAGGGTTGTGGACGATCGGACTGGCTTCCTGCGGCTCTTTGTGTGGCCTGGCGCCCGCCGAGTGGCAGGCATTGAGCCAACAAGAGCGGGAAAACAAACGCGCCAAGGCCACTGTGCAGTTGTTCGGCCTGGGGGTGCATTCAGTGATCGATCACCTGGGCGAACTCGACACTTGCCTGGCTGATATCTGCCTGCGTCGCATTAAAGGCGAGAAGCCCTGACCGGGATCATGCAGGGCACGTGAGTGTGGATTACTCTTAAGACAGGCCATGGACTTTTGACGCAGCGTCGCGGTCCATGGTGTGCCTATCAATAAAGGGAGTACGCCAATGCCTGCCCGCGAATTGCAAGAACAGCTCAATACACTGCGCGAGCAATTGGAACAGAATCCACCGCTTACCGAAGGCGAGCGCGAGGACCTGCACGCGCTGATGCAAAAGATCGAATTTGAGCTCGCGCTGGAAACCAAAACACCGGACAACAACCTCGCCGACAATGTGAACCTGGCTGTCGAACGTTTCGAGGTGGAACACCCGACGCTGGCCGGGACCTTGCGCAACATCGTGTTGGCCTTGGGCAACATGGGGATCTGAACCCTTCGAATGCAAAAAGCCCTGCTATCGCTAGCGGGGCTTTTTAGTTTCACGTGACCTGCAATGCAATCCCCTGTGGGAGCGGGCTTGCTCGCGATAGCAGTGTGTCAGCCAACCTCAATGTTGGATGTGCTGCCCTCATCGCGAGCAAGCTCGCTCCCACAAGTACCCGCTCCCACAGAGGTTATTACTGGCGGACCAGGCGCTGGTTCGGCAGTTGAACATCTTCGGTACTGCGATACGGGTTGATGTCCAGCCCACCACGGCGCACATACCGCGCATACACCGTCAACTTTTCCGGTTTGAGCAACCGCTGCAGGTCAAGAAAGATCCGCTCCACGCATTGTTCATGGAAATCCGAATGCTGACGGAAGCTGACGATGTAGGCCAGCAGGCTGGCCGGGTCCAAGGCCGCGCCACGATATTCCACCGCCACGCTGCCCCAGTCTGGCTGGCTGGTCACCGGGCAATTGGACTTGAGCAAGTGGCTGTGCAGGCTTTGCTCGACGATGCGCGAAGCATCGCAGCGCAGCAGCTCTGGGCGCGGATGCGCGTAGGAGTCGACGCTGATGTCCAGGTCGTCGATGCAGGTACCGGGCAATGCCACGATGCCTTCACGCTCCACGTCCTTGAGGCTGCGGATCCGCACACCCACCGTCTTGCCGGCCGCCGCCGACAGGTCCTGGCGCAGGGTAGCTTCCAAACTCGCGGTATCGGCGAACGGGGTCTGGTTCAAGGAGTTGAGGTACAGCTTGAAGGATTTGGATTCGATGATGTTCGGCGAATCCGCCGGGATCGCGAATTCACCGATGGCCACCACCGGCTTGCCGGAGGGCAACAGCCACGACAGCTCGAAACAGTTCCAGAAATCCACACCCTTGTATGGCAGGGTCTCGGCCGTCAGGCCCAGTTCCGCCCATTTCGCGGTGCGCGGGATCGGGAACAGCAGTGACGGCGTGTACGTGGCGATGTATTCGCTGGATTTGCCCAGCGGCGAATGTTCGGCTGCGGGATGCATGACGGAAACCTGACTGAATAATCAGCGGATTCTACCAGCCTTTGCCGCAGCCTTTGAGTGCTTACTGACTGACTGTCAGGTCGCCCTTCATCCCGGCCTGGTAGTGGCCGGGAATATTGCAGGCAAACTCCAGGCGCGTGGCCTGGCTGAAGGTCCAGGTCAGCTCGGCGGTCTTGCCCGGCTCCACCAACACGCTGTTGGGATCATCGTGGCGCATGCTCGCCTGGTCGTGGCCCATGGCGGCATGATCCATACCCGGCTTCATCGCGGTTGGCAGCAACTGGCCGCTCTGCTGCATCTTGAGCATTTCCTGTTGATGGTCGGCGTGCATGGCCGCGTTGCCCAGGTTGAATTCGTGGAGCAACCGGCCCTTGTTGATCAGCACGAACCGAACCGTCTCGCCGGCCTTGATATCAAGGGCTCCGGGAGCGAACGTCATGTCACCCATTACCACCTCAATGCTACGACTGGCCTTGGCCGCCAGCGCTGGCTGACCAAAATCGAAATGTCCCGGCGACGCCCACAACGGCGCACTGAAAGCCAGCGCGCAAGCAGCCAGGATCAGGCGGTTCCCCATCAACATGTCCATACTCCAATCAGATTCAACGTGTGGGAAACTCTATCGTTGCAGGCCTGCCAGTCGGCTGACAGCTCGATTACAACTTTGTCAGGTTGTGCCACGAGCCCGCCTGCCACGGTATAACGCCCTCGTCCCAACCCTGCCTTGAGCCGCCCATGAAATTGCTGATCGTCGAAGACCAAACCAAAACCGGCCAATACCTGCGCCAAGGCCTGGGCGAAGCCGGGTTCAACGCCGACCTGGTGGCCGACGGCGTCACCGGCCAGCAACTGGCCTTGAGCGGTGAATACGCCTTGCTGATCCTCGACGTGATGTTGCCCGGACGCGATGGCTGGCAGATCCTGCAAGCCGTCCGCGGGGCCGGGCTGGATACTCCGGTGCTGTTCCTCACCGCGCGGGACGCGGTACAGGATCGGGTCCACGGTCTGGAGCTGGGCGCCGATGATTATCTGGTCAAGCCCTTTGCCTTTTCCGAGTTGCTGGCGCGGGTGCGCAGCCTGTTGCGCCGAGGCAGTTCGACGCACCAGGAAACCAGTCTGCAACTGGCCGACTTGCGCCTGGACCTGATCCGCCGCCGTGTCGAACGCAGCGGTCGGCGCATCGACCTCACCGCCAAGGAGTTCGCCTTGCTGGAAATGCTCTTGCGCCGCCAGGGTGAAGTGCTGCCCAAGTCGCTGATCGCCTCCCAGGTCTGGGACATGAACTTCGACAGCGACACCAACGTCATCGAAGTCGCCATCCGGCGATTGCGCATCAAGATCGACGATGAGTTCCCCAATAAGCTCATCCACACCGTGCGGGGCATGGGCTACGTGCTTGAAGAGCACAGCCTGTGAGGGGCCGGTGGTCGCTGAGCAGCCGCCTGGCGCTGCTGTTCGCCGCCTGCACCGCGGTGGTGTCCTTGTTCGCCGGGGTCTTGTTCAGCCGTGGCAGCGAAGCGCATTTCATCGAGCTGGACCAGCAACTGCTCGAAGGCAAGCTGATCGGCCTGCGCCGAGCCCTGCAAGACCTCGACGCCGAGCAGACCCAGCGCCGACTGGAAGATGAACTGAGCCGTCAGGCCGACCTGGCGTTGCGCATCAAGGGCAGCGACGGCGTGCGTTGGTACGACAGTTCGATCCGGATTCCGCCTCAATTGCCGGAGCGTCCTGGCCTGTCGACCCTCAGCGATGCCGACAACGACTACCGAGTGTTGAATGCGCCGCTGTACCCAGGCCGAGCCAATTCGCCGCAGCTGACCCTGTTGCTGGACATCACCCATCACCAGCACTTCCTGCAACGGATGCAACGGCTGATCTGGCTGACCGTCGGCCTCTCGGCCCTGGCCACCGCGCTACTGGGTGCCTGGGCCGCCCGGCGGGCCTTGCGGCCGTTGCGACGCATGGGCGCCATCGCCGGCAACGTCTCAGCCCGCTCCCTCAACGCCCGGCTGCCTGAAGAGCAAATGCCCGCCGAACTGGCGGAATTGGCCCACAGCATCAACGCCATGCTCGGACGCCTCGACGATGCCTTTCAGCGGCTCTCGGCGTTCTCTGCCGACATCGCCCATGAGTTGCGCACGCCGCTGTCGAACCTGCTGACCCACACCCAGGTCACCCTCACCCGCGAACGCTCCCTGGAGGATTACCGCGAGGCGTTGCACAGCAACCTCGAAGAACTGCAATGGATGGCGCAACTGGTCAACGACATGCTGTACCTGGCCAAGGCCGACCATGGCCTGCTGGCGCTCAATCGCGAACCGCTGCAATTGGCCGAGGAAGTGGACGTGCTGCTGGATTTTTTCGCCCCCCTGGCCGAAGACGCCAATGTGCGCCTGAGCCGCGAGGGCGAAAGCCGTATCGAGGGTGACCGCAACATGTTGCGCCGGGCCCTTTCCAACCTGCTGGACAACGCCCTGCGCTTCACCCCCATTGGCGGCGAAGTTCGGGTGCGAATGGTCGATGGGGCTCAAGGGGTGAGCGTAAGTGTGGAAAACAGTGGCGAAGGGATTCCAGCGGACTTGCTGCCGCGCCTGTTCGACCGTTTCTACCGCGCCGACCCGGCCCGCCAGGAAGGCAGCAGCGAACACGCGGGGCTTGGACTGGCCATCACCCGCTCGATCATCCGCGCCCATGGCGGGCAGATTCGTTGCGAGTCGGCCGATGGCTGGACGCGGTTCCTGATCGAATTGCCGAAGGCTAATTAAACCCGACGCAAATCCCTGTGACGAAGAGGCTTATCTGTGGGAGCAAGGCTTGCCCGCGATACAGGCGCCTTGTTTTCCCCGCAGACCGCGTCGTCTGCATCGCGGGCAAGCCTTGCTCCCACAGACATTTCGCTAAATCCCCTCGCCACAAGCAGTCTTCAGCAAGCCCCCTCTGCCACAGAGGTCTGTGCCGTATCAGGAATACCGCAACGCCTGCGCCGGCTCGATCTTCGCCGCACGCCACGCCGGGTACACGGTGGCGAGGAAGCTCAGGATGAACCCGGCCGAGCAGATCAGCACCACGTCGCCACGCTGCAGCTCCGACGGCAGGTTGCTGACGAAGTACACATCGGAACTGAAGATGTGCTGGCCGCTGACCCGTTCCAGCCAGCCCACCAGCGCACTGACGTTCAACGCCGCGATCACCCCTAGCACGCCGCCAATGAGCGTGCCGACGACACCGATCACCGTTCCCTGAACCATGAAGATCGCCATGATCTGCCGTGGCGTGGCGCCGATGGTGCGCAGGATCGCGATGTCCGCGCCCTTGTCGTTCACCACCATGATCAGCGTGGCGATAATGTTGAACGCCGCCACCGCGACGATCATCAGCAACAGCAAGCCAATCATGGTTTTTTCCATTTTCATGGCGCTGAACAGGCTGCCCTGGGTATGGGTCCAGTCGTCAGCCTTGTAATCCGCGCCAAGACCGATGGCGATGTCACCGGAGACCTTCGGCGCCGCGTACAAGTCCTTCACCGCCAGGCGCACGCTTTGCACCTGGTTCGGCTGCCAATGCTGCATCTGCGCAGCGTCGGCCAAGTGGATCAGGGCCATGGAGCCGTCCAGCTCGGCACCGACCTTGAACACACCCACGACGTTCAAGCGCTGCATCCGCGGGGTGATGCCGCCCGGCGCGGTGCTGACTTCCGGCACGATCAACGTCAGTTTGTCACCGACATTCAAACGGAAACGCCGGGCAGTGATTTCGCCGATGACCACGCCAAACTCGCCCGGTTTCAAGGCGTCGAGGCGCCCCTGGACGATATGCTGGGCAACGATGGACACCTTGCCTTCCTGGGCCGGATCGATGCCGCTGATCTGGATCGGCTGCATCGAACCTTTATGGCTCAGCATGCCTTCCATCTCAGTAAACGGCACCGCAGCGGTGACTTCGGGATTCTTCAGCGCCGCGGCGGCCACCGGCTGCCAGTCATCGATCGGGTTGACGCCGACGATGGTGGCGTGGGGCACCATGCCGAGGATGCGCGAGCTCATTTCGCGCTGGAAGCCGTTCATCACCGACAACACCACGATCATCGCCAGCACACCCAGGGCGAGGCCGATCATCGAGGTCATGGAGATGAACGAAACAAAGCGATTGCGGCGCTTGGCGCGGGTATAGCGCGTGCCGATAAAGATCGATAACGGTCTGAACATTCGCGGGGCACCGTATAAAAATAAAAGACCCGGCACGGGTTTCAAGTGCCGGGTTTCGGTCGGTCAGATGGGCGTCAGGCAACCTTCCTGCAAATGCAGGACGCGGTCCATCTGCCGGGCCAGGTTCATGTCGTGAGTCACCACCAGGAACGCCGTGCGCATCGAAGTGCTGAGCTCCAGCATCAAGTCCTGGATACCTTGGGCGGTGTGGGAATCAAGGTTGCCGGTCGGCTCATCGAGCATCACCAGGCCAGGCTTGTTGACCAGGGCCCGGGCAATCGCTACGCGCTGGCGTTCGCCACCGGACAGTTCGGCCGGCTTGTGTTCCAGGCGATGGCCCAGCCCTACCCGCTCCAGCAATGCCGTGGCGCGCTGACGGGCTTCAGGAATCGCCGTGCGACCGATCAACAGCGGCATGCAGACGTTTTCCAGCGCGGTGAACTCGGGCAGCAAATGGTGGAACTGGTAGACGAAGCCCAGGGAACGGTTACGCAGCAGGCCACGGGCCTTTTCGTTCAGTGCCGACAGTTCTTCGCCGGCCAGCCAGACACTGCCGGCGGTCGGCGTATCCAGGCCACCCAGCAGGTTGAGCAAGGTGCTCTTGCCCGACCCGGAGGTGCCGACAATCGCCACGCGCTCGCCAGGGTGCAATTCCAGTTGCAGGCCCGACAACACCACCACCGACTCCGGGCCTTCCTCGTAGGATTTGCCCAGGTTGCGGCAGCTCAAGATTGCTTTTTCACTCATGCCCGACTCACTCATAACGTAACGCCTCCGCAGGCTGGGTGCGCGCGGCACGCCAGGCAGGATACAGGGTGGCGAGGAAACTCAGGACCAACGCAGCGCCGCAGACCATCAACACGTCATCGGCCTGCAACTGCGATGGCAGGTAGTCGATGAAGTACACGTCGGCGTTGAGAAACTTGTGCCCGATCAGGCCTTCGAGGGCGGCGATCGCGGCGCTGACATTCAGTGCGGCGAACATCCCGACCAGGGCCCCCACGAACGTGCCGATCACGCCAATGACCGTGCCCTGGACCATGAAGATCCGCATGATCTGCCCCGGCGTGGCACCGAGGGTGCGCAGGATAGCGATGTCGCCCTTCTTGTCGTTCACCACCATCACCAGCGTGGAAATGATGTTGAACGCCGCCACGGCGACGATCAGTAACAGCAGCAGGCCGATCATGGCTTTTTCCATGCGGATCGCCTGGTAGAGGTTGCCGTGGGTGCGGGTCCAGTCCCGGGCGTAGTAACGGTCTTCGCCGAGCTGCTGGGCGATGGTCCAGGCCACACGCGGAGCCTGGAACAGGTCGTCGAACTTCAGGCGCAGGCCCTGGACCTGATCCGGTTTCCAGCGGTGCAGGCGAGCCAGGTCCTGGAGGTTGGTGACACCCAGGTAGCCGTCCAGCTCGCCAGCGCCGACATGGAAAATGCCGACCACGGTAAAGCGTTTCATGCGCGGGAACATGCCGCCCGGGGTCACGGTGACCTCCGGGGCGACGAAGGTCAGCTTGTCGCCGATGGCAACGCCGAGCTTGGCCGCGGCCTTGTCGCCGATAACGATGCCGAAGCTGCCGGGCGCCAAGTCGTCGAGTTTGCCCTGCTGCATGAAGTTATCGATGATCGATACCTGCCGCTCGAGCCCGGGGTCGATGCCATTGAGCAGCACCTTGGACACCTTGCCGTCGTTGGTCAGCAAGCCCTGCATCTGGATGAATGGCGCCACGGCCAGCACCTGCGGGTTCTGCTTGACCTTGGCGGCCAGGCTCGGCCAATCGCTGATGGCTTCGCCGGTTTCGAGGGTCGCGTGGGGCACCATGCCCAGCACACGGGTGCGCATCTCATGGTCGAAGCCGTTCATCACCGAGAGCACGACGATCATCACGACCACACCAAGGGCCAGTCCGATGATGGACGTCAGGGAAATGAACGATACGAAATGAT
This sequence comes from Pseudomonas sp. Soil_N_39, assembly GCF_057655955.1. NCBI lineage: Bacteria > Pseudomonadati > Pseudomonadota > Gammaproteobacteria > Pseudomonadales > Pseudomonadaceae > Pseudomonas > Pseudomonas sp. Soil_N_39. Next base: position 166,783 of record NZ_JBDGLI010000009.1, on the reverse strand, counting down.
TGCGACGCTTTGCACGGGTATAACGCGTGCCGATAAATACGAAGAGAGGTCTGAACATGTCGGGGCTTGTTCGGAGGGAAAAGGAACGTCCTTGTGGCGGGGGTCACAAACCAGCTTTACACTCAGACCACCGCCGCTACCATGGGTTCGCCATGTCGACATTAGATGAAGAAGATCGCCGCGAATACTACCGTATCGAGGACACGATCGCACTGGAAATTCGGCCCCTGTCCATTCCTGAAGCTGCTGGCCAGGAAGTGTTGCAGGATGCTTCTCCATTGTTCAATCTGCTCAGCGAACTGCACCTGAGCGAATTCGAGTCACAGCACCTGTTGCGCCAGATCAGTGAGCGCGAACGCAGCATCGCGGCGTACCTCAAGGCGATGAACAAACGCATCGACCTGCTCAGCCAGGTCATTGCCCTGACGGTGCTCGGCGAAATCGGCGAACCGCAGCCGGTGATCATTTCCGAAGGCGGCATCGACTTCCAATACCCCACGCCGATCGCCGTCGGCACCCACTTGTCGATCAAGCTGGTGCTGATGCCCCAGGCCCTCGGCTTGTTGCTGCGGGCGCGGGTGACCCACTGCGACCCCAAGGGCGACGGCTACGACGTGGGCACCGAGTTCGAACGCCCGACCGACGCCCAGCGCCAGTTGCTGGCCCGCTACATCCTGCAGAAACAGGCGCAAGAACGGCGCCTGGCCCGGGAACTGAACGAATCAGGTATCAATAAGGAAGAACCGTGACCCTCATTTATGGCCACCGCGGCGCCAAGGGCGAAGCGCCGGAAAACACCCTGACCGGTTTTCAGGAGTGCCTCAAGCACGGCGTACGCCGTTGCGAGCTGGACCTGCATCTTTCGATGGATGGCGAGTTGATGGTGATCCACGATCCGACCCTCAAGCGCACCACGGACCGTCGCGGCAAGGTGGTGGAACATTCCGCCGCCGAGCTGGTGACCTACGATGCGCGCAAGGGTGGCCCGGGTTGGATCAAGCCGTGCCCGATCCCGCGCTTGGAGGAGCTGTTCGAGAAGTGTGACTTCGAGCATTGGCAACTGGAGGTCAAGAGCGCCTCGCGCACCCGCGCCGCGGCCACGGTGCTGGGCATCCGTGAAATGGCCCAGCGTTTCGGGCTGCTGGACAAGATCACCATCACGTCCAGTTCCCGGGAAGTGCTCAAGGCGGCCCTGGACCTGACCCCGGACATCTCCCGCGGACTGGTGGCCGAATACGCCTGGCTCGACCCGTTGAAGGTCGCCCAGAGTTACGGCTGCGAGATTCTGGCGCTGAACTGGACCCTGTGCACGCCGGAACGTTTGGTCAAGGCCCAGCGCCAGGGGTTGCATGTGTCGGTGTGGACCGTCAACGAGCCCGCGCTGATGCGCAGGCTCGCCGACTTTGGCGCTGACAGCCTGATTACAGACTTTCCCGGTTTGGCCACTGCCACGCTCGAGAACTGCTGAAATCGGTCTCCCCGGCCGGCTCAGGCCACCGGCCGGAGCCGCTCAAAAAAGCCGGTTGAGGCCATCGTAGGCGGCTACCCGATAGGCTTCGGCCATGGTCGGGTAGTTGAACGTGGTGTTGACGAAGTACTTCAACGTGTTCAGTTCGCCCGGCTGGTTCATGATCGCCTGGCCGATGTGCACGATCTCCGACGCCTGGTAGCCGAAGCAGTGCACGCCCAGCACTTCCAGGGTCTCGCGGTGGAACAGGATCTTCAGCATGCCTTGCGGCTCGCCGGCGATCTGCGCCCGCGCCATGCTCTTGAAGAAGGCCTTGCCCACTTCGTACGGCACCTTGGCCTGGGTCAGCTCCTGCTCGTTCTTGCCGATCGAGCTGATCTCCGGAATGGTGTAGATACCGGTCGGCACGTCGTTGACGAAGCGCCAGCTGCCGTTGTCGACAATGCTGCCGGCGGCCGAACGGCCCTGGTCGTGGGCGGCACTGGCCAGGCTCGGCCAGCCGATCACGTCACCGGCACCGTAGATGTTCGGCACGCAGGTGCGGTAGTTCTCGTCGACTTCGATCTGGCCGCGGCTGTTGACCTTCACGCCGATGTTTTCCAGGCCCAGGGTGTCAGTGTTGCCGGTACGGCCGTTGCACCAGAGCAAGGCGTCGGCCTTGATCTTCTTGCCGGATTTGAGGTGCAGGATCACGCCATTGTCGACACCTTCGACGCGGTCGTAGTCTTCGTTGTGGCGCACGGTGATGTTGTTGTTGCTGAAGTGATAGCTCAGGGCCTGGGAGATTTCCGAGTCCAGGAAGCTCAGCAACTGGCCGCGGTTGTCCACCAGTTCCACCAGCACACCCAGGCCGCTGAAGATCGAGGCATATTCGCAACCGATCACCCCAGCGCCGTAGACGATGAGCTTACGCGGGGTGTGACCCAGGCTCAGGATGGTGTCGCTATCGTAGATGCGCGCATGGTTGAAATCGATGTCGGCCGGGCGATACGGGCGCGAACCGGTGGCGATGATGATGTGCTTGGCCACCAGCTTCTCGACCACGCCATTGCCGCAGACCACTTCGACCGTCTGCTCGTCGGCAAAGCTGCCCGTACCGAAGAACACGTCCACACGGTTGCGGGCGTAGTAGCCGGTGCGCGAGGCCACTTGCTTGGAGATGACCTTCTCGGCGCTCTTGAGCACGTCCGGGAAGGAGAACCAGCGCGGCTCGCCGATGGCCCGGAACATCGGGTTGGTGTTGAACTGCATGATCTGCCGGACCGAGTGACGCAAGGCCTTGGACGGGATGGTACCCAAGTGGGTGCAGTTGCCGCCGACCTGCCGACGGCTGTCGACCATCGCCACCTTGCGCCCTGCCTTGGCCGCGTTCATTGCCGCGCCTTCACCCGCCGGGCCGGAACCCAGTACCACCACGTCGTAGTTGTAGACAGCCATGCGTACTCCTCAGAACAGGCCGTGGCGCCTCACTTGGCACCAACGGCTAAATCATGCCGGCCTGCGGCATGAAGGAACAATTTGGGGCCGGTTCACGAGCCCGGCCACAGTCTATAGAAGCGTCAACGCCGCGCACATTACCCCTTGGTCGCGTCGTAGGCTAGTTTTGCCTGCGCTATTTCGCCACAGGTAACCTTTCAGAGCGCTATCATCATTGGGTTTTTCCACCACTGATCCGTTCAAACGCATCGTTGGTACGGGAGACAAAACGATTGCCATCGCGCAACACGAAAAATACCCCGATGCCCTGTTTCTGGGCATAGTCCCAACCCCGTTCAGGCCCGAGAATCAGCAACAGCGTCGACAGTCCATCGGCCATCAACGCCGAAGGATGAATCACCGTGACTGACGCCAGGTTGTGTAGGACCGGCGCACCGGTGCGCGCATCGAAGGCGTGGGAATAACGCACGCCGTCCTGCTCGAAATAACGACGGTAATCACCGGACGTCGAAACCCCGTAGCCATTGACCTCGATGACACGCTCGGCCACTTGCCGGTCATCCCGTGGCTCCTCCAGGGCAATGCGCCAGGCCGAACCATCGGGTTTGCGCCCGACGGCCTTGAGTTCGCCGGTGGCTTCGGCCAGGTAACTGTCGATGCCCAGGGCCTGGAGCCGGGCGGCGATCCGATCAACGGCGTAACCCGCGGCAATACTGTTGAAGTCGACCTCCACTGCGGCATCCTTGCACAACCGGTCGTCGTCGATACGCAGATGACCATGCCCGACGCGCTGGCGCACCAGGGTCAGAGCTTCTGCAGTCGGTACTTTCTCGGCTCGGGACTGGGGACCGAAGCCCCACAGGTTCAGCAGCGGCTCCACCGTCAGGTCAAAGGAGCCATCGCTTTGGGCCGACAACTGCTCGCCCACCCGAATCAATTCCAGGACCGGGCCAGGCATGGGCTGACAGCTGTTGGCCGGCGACGCATTGAAACGCTCAATGTCCGAGTCACTGCGATAGGTCGAGAATTGCCGATCCACTTCGGCAAGGATGTTTTCCACCTCGGCCTGCACCGTTTTCGGATCGGGCCCGGCGGTATGCCTGACGTACTGAATGGAATAATGACTGCCCATGGTCGGACCGTCGAAACGTTCCAGGCTGTCGCCGCTGCCACAACCGGATAACACACCGGCCAGCATCACAAGCCCAACCCATCGTCCAGTTAACAAATCTTCATCTCCCCTCAAAACCGCGCCGGCCATTATGAGCGCCAGCGCACGCAAAAAAACCTGTGGGAGCCAATGGAGTCCTGTGGGGCCATGGAGGTACTGGGAGAGCCATGGGAGTCTGTGGGAGCAAAGCTTGCCGCGATGCAGGCGACACGGTTTAGCTGCAAGACCGCGTCATCGTTAATCGCGAGCAAGCTTTGCTCCCACAGATTCCCAGATTCCCAGATTCCAAGGTTCCAAGGTTCCAAGGTTTCTACAAGGCTCCCACAGGAGTGCAGCGCACTTCATACAAGATTTGCCAGAGTGAGTACCTATCCATGTCTTCCAATACGAGCAACGGCAAGGCGATTTTTCGCGTTGTCAGCGGCAACTTCCTGGAGATGTTCGACTTCATGGTCTATGGCTTCTACGCCACGGCCATCGCCAAGACGTTCTTCCCCGCCGACAGCGCGTTCGCCTCGCTGATGCTGTCCCTGGCCACGTTCGGTGCCGGGTTCCTGATGCGTCCCTTGGGGGCGATTTTTCTCGGTGCCTACATCGACCGCCACGGCCGCCGCAAAGGCTTGATCATCACCCTGGCGCTGATGGCCATGGGCACCATACTGATCGCCTGCGTGCCAGGCTACGCCGTCCTCGGCGTGGCGGCACCCTTGCTGGTACTGCTGGGTCGATTGCTGCAAGGCTTCTCCGCTGGCGTGGAACTGGGCGGCGTGTCGGTTTACCTGGCGGAAATTTCCACGCCGGGGCGCAAGGGTTTCTTTGTCAGTTGGCAATCCGCCAGCCAACAAGCGGCCGTGGTGTTTGCCGGCCTGCTGGGGGTCGGTCTCAATCACTGGCTGAGCCCCCAGGAGATGGGCGACTGGGGCTGGCGCGTACCGTTCCTGGTGGGCTGCATGATTGTCCCGGCCATCTTCATGATCCGTCGCTCGCTGGAAGAAACACCTGAGTTCCAAGCGCGAAAACATCGTCCCAGTCTGTCGGAAATTGTCCGTTCCATCGGTCAGAACTTCGGAATTGTCCTGGCCGGTATGGCGCTGGTGGTGATGACCACCGTGTCGTTCTACCTGATCACCGCCTACACACCGACCTTCGGCAAGGCCGAGTTGAACCTGTCGGACCTGGATGCGCTGCTGGTCACGGTGTGCATCGGCTTGTCGAATTTTTTCTGGCTGCCTGTGATGGGGGCGTTTTCCGACAAGATCGGCCGCAAGCCCCTGCTGCTCGGTGCGACGATCCTGGCGATCCTGACCGCTTATCCGGCGCTGTCCTGGCTGGTGGCGAACCCCAGCTTCAGCCATTTGCTGATCGTTGAGCTGTGGTTGTCGTTCCTGTATGGATCGTACAACGGTGCAATGGTTGTCGCCTTGACGGAAATCATGCCGGTCGAGGTGCGCACCACCGGTTTTTCCCTGGCCTACAGTCTGGCGACAGCGACGTTCGGCGGGTTCACCCCGGCGGCCTGTACTTATCTGATTCATGTGCTGGATAACAAGGCAGCGCCAGGGATCTGGCTCAGTGGTGCGGCGGTGCTGGGGTTGATTGCGACCCTGGTGTTGTTCAAGGGCAATCGGCATGAACTGCGGACGGCGCAGGCCTCGGTGGTCGGCGGCGCCTGATCGATCGCTATCGCGAGCAAGCTCGCTCCCACATTGGACCGCATACATCAGCAGCAACTCGGTCAACTGTGGGAGCGAGCTTGCTCGCGATGAGGCCAGACCAAGCAACACAAAACCCAGACAAAAAAAACGCCCCGACAAGTCGGGGCGTTTTCATCTGCGGCTAAAGCTTAGCGCGGGAACGCAGGCGGGTTTACACCGGCCATGTCTTCCATCACGCGAACCACCTGGCAGCTGTAACCGAATTCGTTGTCGTACCAGACGTACAGGACAACGCGGTTGTCTTGGCTGATGGTGGCTTCAGCATCCACGACACCGGCGTGGCGCGAGCCCACGAAGTCGGTGGACACCACTTCCTGGGAATTGACGAAGTCGATCTGCTTATGCAGCTCGGAGTGCAGCGCCATGTAGCGCAGGTACTCGTTCATCTCTTCACGGGTGGCGGCTTTCTCAAGGTTCAGGTTGAGAATGGCCATCGACACGTTCGGCGTTGGCACGCGGATCGCGTTGCCGGTCAGCTTGCCGGCCAGTTCAGGCAGAGCCTTGGCGGCGGCGGTGGCGGCACCGGTCTCGGTGATGACCATGTTCAGCGCGGCGCTGCGGCCACGGCGATCGCCCTTGTGGAAGTTGTCGATCAGGTTCTGGTCGTTGGTGTACGAGTGAACTGTCTCAACGTGCCCGTTGACGATGCCGAACTTGTCGTTCACAGCCTTGAGCACCGGCACGATGGCGTTGGTGGTGCAAGAGGCGGCGGAGACGATCTTGTCGTCAGCGGTGATTTCGCCGTGGTTGATGCCGTGAACGATGTTCTTCAGCTTGCCCTTGCCAGGCGCGGTCAGGACAACGCGGTCGACACCCGGGCAGGCCAGGTGCTGGCCCAGGCCGTCGGCGTCACGCCATACACCAGTGTTGTCCACCAGCAGCGCATCCTTGATCCCGTACTGGGTGTAGTCCACCTCGGTCGGGTTCTTCGCGTAGATCACCTGGATCAGGTTGCCGTTGGCGGTGATGGTGTTGTTTTCTTCGTCGATGGTGATGGTGCCGTTGAACGAACCATGGACCGAATCGCGACGCAGCAGGCTGGCACGCTTGGTCAGGTCGTTCTCGGCGCCCTTGCGCACCACGATGGCCCGCAGGCGCAGGCCGTCGCCGCCACCGGTTTTTTCGATCAGGATGCGCGCCAGCAGACGGCCGATACGACCGAAGCCGTACAGGACCACGTCAGTGCCTTTGCGAGCCGAAACGTTCTGCTGGCCAACCACATCAGCCATCTCTTCACGCACGAACTGCTCGGCGCTGCGGCCATTGCCTTCGTTGCGGAATTTGAACGCCAACTTGCCCAGGTCCACCGAAGCCGCGCCGAGCTTGAGCTCGCTCATGGCCTTGAGCAGAGGGAATGTTTCGTGGACGGAGAGTTCGCTGTCGTCGGAAGAACGGTGGCGAGCAAAGCGGTGGGCTTTGAGGATCGCGATGACAGACTGGTTGATCAGGCTGCGGCCATAGATCGAGCTCACCACGTTGTTATTGCGGTAGAGCTGACCGATGAGAGGGATCATCGCTTCGGCGAGCGCTTCACGATCAATCCATTCACCAAGACACTGGTCGGGCTTCTGAGTCACGGTAACCTTCCACATGTAGGGGCTGAAAAAAGGGGCTACATTATGCCGCCGAGTCCTCGGCGGAGCAATGCGCGCCCGTCGCGCCGTGGTTTTCCTGCCTGCCAGGGTAGTCTGCGACTGACAGCAGCCCCCTTCCCCCGCTACAATTGTCGACTTTGTCGCAATGCTGGAGCTCAATCTTCCGTGCCCGTTCTGCGTCTTCCGCTTCTCCCTGCCGCGGCAGGTAAACAGCACTGGGGCAACCTGCCCGGTGCCGCCCTGAGCCTGGCCATCGCCGAGGCTGCCAGCGCTGCAAAGCGTTTTACCCTGCTGCTGACCGCCGACAGCCAAAGTGCCGAACGGTTGGAACAGGAACTGAGTTTCTTCGCTCCGGATTTGCCGGTCTTGCATTTCCCGGACTGGGAAACCCTGCCCTACGATCTGTTTTCGCCGCATCAGGACATCATTTCCCAGCGAATTGCCAGCCTTTATCGGCTGCCGGAGCTCAGTCATGGCGTTTTGGTAGTGCCGATCACCACGGCCCTACATCGCCTGGCACCGACCCAATTCCTGCTCGGCAGCAGCCTGGTGCTGGACATCGGCCAGAAGCTCGATGTCGAGCAAATGCGCACCCGCCTCGAGGCCAGTGGCTATCGTTGCGTCGACACGGTGTACGAGCACGGCGAGTTCGCGGTGCGGGGCGCCTTGATCGACCTGTTCCCGATGGGCAGCAAACTGCCGTATCGCATCGACCTGTTCGATGACGAAATCGAGACCCTGCGCACCTTCGACCCGGAAAACCAGCGCTCCATCGACAAAGTGCAGTCGATCCGCCTGTTGCCGGCCAAGGAGTTCCCGCTGCAAAAAGACGCCGTGACCCGCTTCAAGGCACGCTTTCGCGAGCGCTTCGATGTGGATTTCCGGCGCTGCCCGATCTTCCAGGACCTGAGCAGCGGGATCACCCCCGCCGGTATCGAGTACTACCTGCCGCTGTTTTTCGAAGAAACCTCGACCCTGTTCGATTACCTGCCCCAGGACACCCAGGTGTTTTCCCTGCCGGGCATCGAGCAAGCAGCAGAAAATTTCTGGAACGACGTGCGCAACCGCTACGAAGAGCGTCGCGTCGATCCTTCCCGGCCTTTATTGCCGCCGGCCGAACTGTTCCTGCCGGTGGAAGACTGCTTTGCCCGCCTCAAGAGCTGGCCGCGGGTGGTAGCAAGCCAGCAGGACGTGGAAACCGGCGTCGGCCGTGAACGTTTCCCGGCCAAGGCGTTGCCGGACCTGGCCATCGAAGCCAAGGCCACGCAGCCATTGGCGGCACTGGCGGGCTTTCTCGATGCTTTCCCCGGCCGCGTCTTGTTCACCGCCGAATCCGCCGGGCGTCGCGAAGTGCTGCTGGAACTGCTCGAACGCCTGAAGCTGCGACCGAAGACCGTCGACAGCTGGCCGGACTTCGTCGCCGGCAAGGATCGCCTTGCGATCACCATCGCGCCGTTGAACGACGGCCTGGTCCTGGACGACCCGGCCCTGGCACTGGTAGCGGAAAGTCCTTTGTTCGGCCAACGCGTCATGCAGCGTCGCCGTCGCGAGAAACGCGCCGACGCCACCAACGACGCCGTCATCAAGAACCTCACCGAGCTGCGCGAAGGCGCGCCCGTGGTGCACATCGACCACGGTGTAGGCCGCTACCTGGGCCTGGCGACACTGGAAATCGACAACCAGGCCGCCGAGTTCCTGACCCTGGAATACGCCGAGGGCGCCAAGCTCTACGTGCCGGTGGCGAACCTGCACCTGATCGCCCGCTACACCGGCAGCGATGACGCCCTCGCCCCGCTGCATCGCCTGGGCTCGGAAACCTGGCAGAAAGCCAAGCGCAAGGCGGCCGAACAGGTGCGCGACGTGGCCGCCGAACTGCTCGATATCTACGCCCGTCGAGCGGCCCGCGAGGGCTATGCCTTCGCCGATCCGAAAGCCGATTACGAAACCTTCAGCGCCGGCTTCCCGTTCGAAGAAACCGTCGACCAGCAGACCACCATCGAAGCCGTGCGCGCCGACATGCTCGCGCCCAAGCCCATGGATCGGCTGGTGTGTGGCGACGTGGGCTTCGGCAAGACCGAAGTGGCGATGCGCGCCGCGTTCATTGCCGTGCACGGCGGCAAGCAGGTGGCGATCCTGGTTCCGACCACCCTGCTCGCCCAGCAGCACTACAACAGTTTCCGCGACCGCTTCGCTGACTGGCCGGTGACCGTGGAAGTGATGAGCCGCTTCAAATCCACCAAGGAAGTGAACGCCGCCGTAGCCGAGCTGGCCGAGGGCAAGATCGACATCGTCATCGGCACGCACAAGCTGCTGCAGGACGACGTGAAGATCAAGAACCTGGGGCTGGTGATCATCGATGAAGAGCACCGTTTTGGCGTGCGCCAGAAAGAACAGCTCAAGGCCCTGCGCAGCGAGGTCGACATCCTGACCCTGACCGCCACGCCGATTCCGCGCACGCTGAACATGGCGGTGTCAGGCATGCGTGACCTGTCGATCATCGCCACGCCGCCGGCCCGGCGCCTGTCGGTGCGCACCTTTGTCATGGAGCAGAATAAAAGCACGGTCAAGGAAGCCCTGCTGCGTGAGTTGCTGCGTGGCGGCCAGGTCTATTACCTGCACAACGACGTGAAGACCATCGAGAAGTGCGCCGCCGACCTGGCCGAACTGGTGCCGGAAGCGCGCATCGGTATCGGCCACGGGCAGATGCGCGAACGTGAACTCGAACAAGTGATGAGCGACTTCTACCACAAGCGCTTCAACGTGCTGATTGCCTCGACCATCATCGAGACCGGCATCGACGTGCCGAGCGCCAACACCATCATCATCGAGCGCGCCGACAAATTTGGCCTGGCCCAGTTGCACCAGTTGCGCGGCAGGGTCGGTCGTAGCCATCACCAGGCCTATGCCTACCTGTTGACGCCACCGCGCCAGCAGATCACCCCGGATGCGGAAAAACGCCTGGAAGCCATCGCCAATACCCAGGACCTCGGCGCCGGCTTCGTGCTGGCCACCAACGACCTGGAAATCCGTGGCGCCGGCGAGTTGCTCGGCGACGGCCAGAGCGGCCAGATCCAGGCCGTCGGCTTCACCTTGTACATGGAAATGCTCGAACGGGCGGTCAAGTCGATCCGCAAGGGCGAACAGCCGAACCTCGATCAACCCCTGGGCGGCGGGCCGGAAATCAACCTGCGAGTGCCGGCATTGATCCCGGAAGACTACCTGCCGGATGTCCACGCACGGCTGATTCTCTACAAACGCATCGCCTCGGCCAGCGACGAGGAAGGCCTCAAGGACCTGCAAGTGGAAATGATCGACCGCTTCGGCCTGCTGCCGGAACCGACCAAGAACCTGGTGCGCACCACGTTGCTCAAGCTCAAGGCCGAGCAACTGGGCATCAAGAAAGTCGATGGCGGCCCCAACGGCGGTCGGATCGAGTTCGAGGCCCAGACCCCGGTCGACCCGTTGGTGCTGATCAAGTTGATCCAGGGCCAGCCCAAACGCTACAAGTTCGAAGGTGCCACGATGTTCAAATTCATGGTGCCCATGGAACGCGCGGAAGAGCGTTTCAATACCGTAGAAGCGCTGTTCGAGCGCCTCACTCCGACCACTGCTTGAAGGACGCCCCATGCGCCTGTTTCGCTCACTGACCTTGTTGTTGACTCTGGTCGCTCCCTTGGCGTTTGCCGATGACCTGTATCAGGTTGAAATGATTCTGGTGCGCCAGAACGCCGAGCCGGCGATTGTCAGCCGCGCCGCGCCGGAAGACTGGGACGCCGGCGCGCAACGCCTGGGCGCGGACAGCCAGCGCACGCCGGCCCTGGGCAACATCGTCGAGAAACTCACCGCCAGCGGCCAATACACGGTATTGATGCACAAGGCCTGGCAACAGACCCTCGGTGAACAGGGCCGCAAAGTCGCCATCAGCGACGGCGCCGAACAGTTCGGGCAATTCCCCATCGAGGGCACCCTGGAGCTGAAACTGGGCCGTTTCACCGACGTGGATGCCGATTTCTGGATCAACCAGATCGACACCAATGGCCTGGTCACCGCCAGCGAGCGCCTCAAACAGCAGAGCCATACCAAGAATGGCCAACTGAACTTCCTCGACAACGGTCACCTCGGCCTGCTGATCAAGATCACTTCGCTGACTGCGCCCGCACCCCGGCAGGCACCTGAAGTCATTCCGGACTGATTGGCGCGCCTATGCCCTCGCCCCTGAGCAAACCCCTGGCACCTTCCTGGGTCAATCGATTCAAGGAACAGAGCCTGGAGCGCGGGCGCCGTTACGCGCTGGAAAACCGCGTCAGGATCGTCGAGACCGGCGACAGCACCATCACCGCCAGTTGCGAAGGCTCTGGCGGTAACGTCTACCGTCAAACCATTCGCCTTAAAGAGTCAGCCAAGGGCACGCTGATTCTGCTCGAAGCCGCGTGCTCGTGTCCGGTGCGCATCAACTGCAAACACTGCGCGGCGGTATTGCTGCAAGTCCAGGAAACCCTGGCCTACCCGGCCGCCGAAAAAGACGCCCACTTGCTGGAGAAACTCCAGTCGGTGCTGGACAACCGCAGCCCCAAGGCCCCGCCCCAAGTGCTGGTGGACAACGTGCAGCCGGTGCCGCGCCTGTGGCTGGCCAGTATCGAGTTCAGTGCCTTCGAGCCACGCAACGGCAAGATGCAGCGCTACATCCAACACCGCGCCGCCCTGTCCTTCAGCTATCTGGACGAGTACGTCAGCGGCCAGCGCAACACCGACGTGTTGATTCGCCAGGAAACCCAGACGTTGCGGATAAAACGCCACACCGATGTGGAACAGTCCTACCGCGAACAACTACGAATCCTCGGCTTCAAGGTCGCGACCCGACAAAGCAAGGCCCTGCCGGAAAGCGCCGGTGAACTGTACGAAATGGTCAACGACAGTGCCTGGCTGACGTTCACCCTCAACGACCTGCCGAAACTGCGCACCCAGGGCTGGGAATTGCAGATCGACGAGGATTTCGGCTTCGACCTGACGGCGGTGGACGAGTGGTACGCCACGGTCGAGGAAACGCCGGAACGGGACTGGTTCGACCTGGAACTGGGGATCATCGTCAACGGCGAGCGTCTGAGCCTGCTGCCGATCCTGTTGAACCTGATGCGCTCGCACATCGAATTGTTCAACCCGGAACGCCTGGCCAGACGCCGGGACGATGAACTGATTCTGGTCAACCTGCCCAACCGCCCGAACTCGGAGTTCGGCCCGCAGCAAGTGGCCCTGCCCTACGGCCGGCTGAAACCGGTGCTGGCGACCCTGGGCGAGTTCTACCTGCAAGAACCCGGCACCACCAAACTGCGCCTCAACAGCGCGGACGCCTTGCGCCTGAACCCGCTGCAGGACATGCCGCTGACCTGGGAAGGCGGCGAACACATTCGCGGCCTGGCCCAGCGCCTGCGGGACATCAAGGATTACACCACCACCGCGCCGGAAGGCCTGAACGCGACGCTGCGGCCTTATCAACTCGAAGGCTTGAGCTGGATGCAATCGCTCAGGCAGCTGGAAGTCGGCGGCATCCTCGCGGATGACATGGGGCTGGGCAAAACCCTACAGACCCTGGCGCATATTCTCAGCGAAAAAAACGCCGGACGCCTGGACCGACCGTGCATGGTGGTGATGCCCACCAGCCTGATTCCCAACTGGCTCGACGAGGCAGCTCACTTCACGCCGCAACTCAAGGTACTGGCCCTGTATGGCGCCGGGCGCAAAAAGCATTTCGAACGGCTGGGCGAATACGACCTGGTCCTCACCACCTATGCCCTGCTACCCAAGGATGTCGAGCGCCTGGCCGCACAGCCATTGCACGTGCTGATCCTCGACGAAGCCCAGTACATCAAGAATCCCACCAGCAAAGCCGCCCAGGCCGCCCGGGAACTGAACGCCCGCCAGCGGCTGTGCCTGTCCGGCACGCCCCTGGAAAATCACCTGGGCGAGCTGTGGTCATTGTTTCACTTCCTGTTGCCGGGCTGGCTCGGGGACGTCAAGAGCTTCAACCGCGATTACCGCGTACCGATCGAAAAGCGCGGCAGCGATGTACGACTGCAGCACCTCAACGGTCGGATAAAACCTTTCCTGCTGCGCCGGACCAAGGAGCAAGTGGCGACGGAGTTGCCGCCCAAGACCGAAATCATCCATTGGGTCGAGCTCAGCGATGCCCAGCGGGACGTCTACGAAACCATGCGCCTGGCGATGGACAAGAAGGTCCGCGACGAGATCACCCGCAAAGGCGTGGCCCGCAGCCAGATCATCATTCTCGAGGCGCTGCTCAAGCTGCGCCAGGTGTGCTGCGATCTACGTCTGCTCAACGACGCCGCCTTGCCCGCCCGAGGCAGCACGTCGGGCAAGCTCGACAGCCTGATGGAAATGCTCGACGAGCTGTTTGAAGAAGGCCGTCGGGTGCTGCTGTTTTCCCAGTTCACCTCCATGTTGGCGCTGATTGAAGATGAGCTGAAGAAGCGCGGCGTCGAGTACGCGATCCTGACCGGCCAGACCCGGGACCGACGCACGCCCGTCAAGGAATTCCAGAGTGGCAAGCGTCAGATCTTTCTGATCAGCCTGAAGGCCGGGGGTGTAGGCCTGAACCTCACCGAGGCCGACACGGTGATTCACTACGACCCGTGGTGGAACCCGGCCACCGAAAACCAGGCCACCGACCGCGCCTATCGCATCGGCCAGGAAAAACCGGTGTTCGTCTACAAGCTGATTGCCCGAGGCACGGTGGAAGAGAAGATCCAGCTGCTGCAGAAGGAAAAGTCCGACCTCGCAGCCGGCGTGCTGGACGGACGCGTGGCCGGAGATTGGAAATTGCAGAACGACGATATCGAGGCACTGTTCGCGCCGCTGCCGGAAAAGCTGGAAAAGCGCTGACGCTCCTCAATTCTTGTGGGAGCCGAGCTTGCTCGCGATAGCGGTGGTTCAGTTGGCGCAGATGTTGGCTGTACCGCCGTCATCGCGAGCAAGCTCGGCTCCCACAGGGGAGTTGCGGCGCTCACAAAACCTGATGTCCACCACACTTCCACTGTGGGAGCGAGCTTGCTCGCGATAGCGGTGGGCCAGTTGCTGCAAATGTTGACTGTACCGCCGTCATCGCGAGCAAGCTCGCTCCCACAGGGGAGTTGCGGCCACACTGCTCAGCGCTAATCAATCAGTTGGGCAGCCCGCAGCGCGCCGAGCGCCGCCAGCCAGCGAGGGTCCTGGCGGTATTCCGTGCACGCGTAGGCCTGGCCGCGCATGCGAGCGATCCGCGCCGAAGGCTTGACCTTCAGGCGCTGGGCGGCGCTCAAGGCCAACTCCGCGGCGGCGCGGTCGTTGCACACCAGGCCCATGTCACAACCCGCCGTCAAAGCGGCCTCGATACGGCTGGCGGCATCCCCCACCACATGGGCGCCGGCCATCGACAGATCATCACTGAAGATCACGCCATCGAATTGCAACTCACCGCGCAGGATGTCCTGCAACCAGCGTCGGGAAAAGCCGGCTGGATTGGCGTCAACCTGGGGATAAATGACATGGGCCGGCATGACCGCCGCGAGCTGCTTGCTCAGTTTGGCGAACGGCACCAGATCGTTTGCACGAATCTGTTCGAGGCTGCGTTCATCGGTCGGAATCGCTACATGGGAATCGGCTTCGGCCCAGCCATGCCCCGGGAAGTGCTTGCCGGTGGCAGCCATCCCGGCAGCGTTCATGCCGCGGATAAAGGAACCGGCCAGCAACGCCGCGCGCTCGGGGTCGCCCTCGAAGGAACGACTGCCGACGACGGCGCTGCGCTGGTAGTCGAGGTCCAGCACCGGGGCAAAACTCAAGTCGAGACCGACCGCCAACACCTCAGTGGCCATGATCCAGCCGCACTGCTCGGCCAGGTATTCGGCATTCGGGTTGTCGGCGATCGCCCGCATCGCCGGCAACCGTACAAACCCCTGGCGCAGCCGCTGAACACGGCCACCTTCCTGGTCCACGGCCAATAGAAGGTCGGGGCGGATGGCGCGAATCGACGCGCTCAACTCTCGCACTTGCCGCGGATGCTCGATATTGCGGGCAAAGATGATCAGGCCGCCTACCTCAGGCTGGCGCAACAGGTGGCGATCTTCGGCCGTCAGCCAGGTACCGGCGACGTCCACCATCAACGAGCCTTGCAGGCCAGCAGTCATAGCATTTCCTTAATAACGATGAACCCGCGCGGTGGCACAGGCATGACCACACCGCCAGGCCCAAAGCCCGGCAGGTCGCGGTCATGCACTAAAGAATGGAACGGGTTCGAAACGAGAGTCGGCATGGGCGGCTAGCTTAGCGGATGTGGGCAGCCGCGCCCACCCGTGCACTCAAGCCTTGGCCAGCGCCGGCGTCGATTTGCTGCGTGGACGCAGTTGCGCGGCCGCCATGGCCTCATCGGTGACGCCGCTTTCGGCACGCATGCCGGCCGCCAGGAACGGCACCATCAAGCGCATCACCTGCTCAATTGACGTGTTCACGCCAAAATCGGTTTCAGCGATGGCCCGCAACGCCTTGATCCCGGACATGCTGAACGCCGCGGCACCGAGCATGAAGTGCACTCGCCAGAACAACTCGATGGGTGGGATGCGCGGTGCGGCTTCGTTGACCAGCAGCATGTAGCGACGGAAAACCTTGCCGTACATGTCTTCCAGGTAACGCCGCAGGTGACCCTGGCTCTGGCTGAAGGCCAGGCCCAGCAGGCGCATGAAAATGGACAGGTCGTTACCGCTACGGGGCTGCACGACGAGGGCTTGCTCGACCAGGATTTCCAGCAGCTCTTCCAGGGTCGGCTTGACGTCAGGCTTGGCCTGGCGCCGCTCCAGCTCGCGATCGAGACTGAGGCAGAAGGGCCCGAGGAACCGCGAGAAAACCGCCTGGATCAGGGCTTTTTTCGAGCCGAAGTGATAGTTCACCGCCGCCAGGTTCACCCCGGCCTTGCTGGTGATCAGACGCAACGAGGTTTCGGCGAAACCTTTTTCCGCGAACAACTGCTCGGCAGCATCGAGAATGCGTTCAACGGTTTCCGACTGGGCCATGGTTACTCCGCCTGACAAACACTTGTTTGAAACATACGTTTCAGCCTAGGGGTTGTCAAGCCTGCCGGGGCGTTTTGCGAACGCTCGGTCACGTATTTAACCACACCTTTTCACAGGGGGTAGCCCTGCCCTATCCAACAACCCGACCGACCGTCCAGCGGCCTGCGTAAAAAGGAGGATTGCCAAGCGGCGGCCACTGTATATAATCCCAGTCACTGTATAAAAAGACAGAGCGATCAATATGCTAAAGCTGACGCCACGCCAAGCAGAGATTCTGGCCTTCATCAAACGCTGCCTCGAAGACAACGGCTACCCGCCGACCCGTGCGGAAATCGCCCAGGAACTGGGTTTCAAGTCGCCCAACGCGGCTGAAGAACACCTCAAGGCGCTGGCGCGCAAGGGTGCGATCGAAATGACCCCGGGCGCATCCCGCGGCATTCGTATCCCCGGCTTCGAAGCCAAGGCCGACGAAACCACCCTGCCGATCATCGGCCGGGTCGCCGCTGGCGCACCGATCCTCGCCCAGCAGCATGTCGAGGAGTCCTGCAACATCAACCCTTCGTTCTTTCATCCCAGGGCCGATTACCTGCTTCGGGTACACGGCATGAGCATGAAGGACATCGGTATCTTCGACGGTGACCTCCTGGCCGTCCACACCACCCGCGAAGCCCGCAATGGCCAGATCGTGGTGGCGCGAATCGGCGACGAGGTGACCGTCAAGCGTTTCAAGCGCGACGGCAGCAAGGTCTGGCTCATTGCTGAGAACCCGGAGTTCGCCCCCATCGAAGTGAACCTGAAAGATCAGGACCTGGTCATCGAAGGCTTGAGCGTTGGCGTCATTCGCCGCTAAAGGAGGCTTTATGCAGTTCCCACACACACCACAACACACACAACTTCCGCTGTTCGAGGCATTCATGGCCCAACCGCTGGTTCCAGTCCTGAAAGAGGTCATCGAGTCGCCCTGGGGCGTCGAACCCGAGGCTTTCAGCGAACTGTCGTTACGTGGTGCGGCCGGAAACTGCCTGAACCTGCTGGCGCCGATTCTGCGAGAACTCAGCCAGGACCAGGATGCCCGCTGGTTGACGCTGATCGCCCCACCGGCCAGTGTCACCCAGGCCTGGCTGCGGGACGCCGGCCTGAATCGTGAACGCATCCTGTTGCTGCAACCGCGGGGCACCCAAAGCGCCCAACAGTTGACCTGCGAAGCCTTACGCCTGGGCCGTAGCCACACCGTGGTCAGTTGGCTCAATCCGCTGACCGCGACGGCACGGCAACAGTTGATCAGCGCCGCCCGCATCGGGGACGCACAAAGCCTGAATATTCGATTGGGCTAAGACAAACGCGGGGCTTCTCCATGATAGAGAAGCCGGACAGTCACACTATCCAAAAAGCCGACAGACGGGATCAGTGAAGAACCCGCGGCCCCTCTTCCTTGCTGAATTCGCCTTCAACCAGGCGACCTGCCATTTGGACGCCCACGCTCAACATCGCCTTGGCGACTTCGACGTGTTGGCCCTGGAGGAATACCTTGGCATCTTCGGAGAAGTTCAAGGTAACCAGAGAACCCTCGTCCTCGGCCCTGCGCAGCTCGATGCGGCCATCAGGAAGTTCGACAATTTCTAGAAAGGACGTAGGCATAAAAGTCTGTTCTCCACGAAAGGCGAGGATTATATAGTCATCGGCCAGGCTCCGCTCGGGATCTTGACCAAGCGTTATCAACGAACGTAACGGGCCGAGGGGAAACTCAGCACTCGTTCAACCCTTCACGAAAGCGTATCGCCAAGCTCTTGAGGTTCTGGCGCCAGCTCTCCAGCTCCTCCCGACTCAACTCTTGCTCGGGGTCTTGCTCATCCAGATTGACCGCAACGATTAACGGCTGGGTCACGTCCCCCTTGGGCTTGCGAGGGGCCCGTGGCGGCTCGAACAGCGCCGCATGAGCCGCCAAGAGCTTCGCCAGCCAGGTTTCCGGGTTATGCGCCAGTTCGACCATTTCGGCCAACTCTGGAATAGCGATGGTTTCCAGCACTTCGCGGGTCAACAGCAGCTCGGCCCGCGCGGCATTCGCTTGTGGCAGGCGATAAAAACCGGCGATTTCATGGCACAACCCCAACAACGCACCGTACAGGTGAAACAGTGCGGACTCGCGTCCTGCCTGGAGCAGCGCCGGGGAATTCATCGCACGCCCGTCTTCGGCCCTGGTGAGCGCTTCGAGCGACAGACCGGCGAAATATATTTTCTGATTGGTGCGGGTATAGAGTTCGTGGGCCATGGTGGCATCTCCCCAACGAAATGAAAGCTTCACGCAAGTGCGACAGTGTCGTGGATCAACCGAGGCCACTGCAAGCCAAAAACAAAAGGCCACATGAAAACCTATGGGTTGTCATGCGGCCTTTTGTTCAGTCGGGCCCTGTTGGGGACGGCTGCGCCGCCCAGCGGGAGCAAGCTCTCTCGCCACAGGGAAGCTCGCTTGGCCCCGTATTTTCAAACAGACGCCACAATCAGCGCTTGTCTTCGACCGTCCACTTACCGCCGTCGTAGTAGGCTTTCCAACCCGTCGGCTTGCCGTCGACTTCGGTCTGCACGTATTGCTCCTTGGTCTTGCGGCTGTAGCGAATGACCGCCGGGCGCCCTTCCGGATCCTTCTGCGGTGCTTCACAGAGGAAATGGTACTTCGGATCGATTTCGTCCTTGTGCGGCACGATCTCCATCACCAATGGCGCACGGGTCTCACGGTTTTTCGGGAACTGGCTGGCCGCCAGGAACAGGCCGGAGGCACCGTCGCGCAGGATGTAGGTGTCGTTGACCTTCTCGCATTTGAGCTCAGGCATCTTCACCGGGTCCATCTTCGGCGGCGCCGCGTCACCGCTCTTGAGCAGTTTGCGGGTGTTCTTGCAGGTCGGGTTGGTGCAGCCGAAGAACTTGCCGAAACGGCCGGTCTTGAGCTGCATCTCGCTGCCACACTTGTCGCATTCCAGGCTCGGGCCTTCGTAGCCCTTGATGCGATAAGTGCCCTCTTCAATCTCGTAGCCGGCACAGTCCGGGTTGTTACCGCAGATGTGCAGCTTGCGCTTCTCGTCCAGCAGGTAGGCATCCATCGCCGTGCTGCAGATCGGGCAGCGATGCTTGCCACGCAACACCAGGGATTCCGATTCACCCTCGTCGTCCGCGGCGATTTCGTCGCCCGGCACCAGGTTGACCGTCGCCTTGCAGCGCTCCTTGGGTGGCAGGCTGTAGCCCGAGCAACCGAGGAAGACGCCGGTCGAGGCGGTACGGATTTGCATCGGCCGCCCGCAGGTCAGGCACGGAATGTCGGTCATGACCGGCTGGTTGGCGCGCATGCCGCTGTCAGGGCTTTCAGCCACTTCGAGTTTTTTCTTGAAGTCGCCGTAGAACTCGTCGAGAACGTTTTTCCAGTCCCGCTCGCCCTGGGCCACATCGTCGAGGTTCTCTTCCATGCCGGCGGTGAAGCCGTAGTCCATCAGGTTCGAGAAGCTCTCGGACAAACGCTCGGTGACGATATCGCCCATCTTTTCCGAATAGAAACGACGATTGTGCAGCGCCACATAGCCGCGGTCCTGGATGGTGGAAATGATGGCTGCGTAGGTCGAAGGACGACCGATGCCGCGCTTTTCCATTTCCTTGACCAGGCTGGCTTCGGAGTAACGTGCCGGCGGCTTGGTGAAATGCTGGGTCGGATCGAGCTTGATCAGCTTCATCACGTCGCCCTGGGCCATGTCCGGCAGGACGTCGTCATCCCCAGGCTTGGTGATTTGCGGCATGACGCGGGTGTAGCCGTCGAACTTCAGGATGCGGCCCTTGGCGCGCAACTCAAAGTCGCCGGCACCAACGCTGACGGTGGTCGACAGGTATTGCGCCGGCAGCATCTGGCAGGCCAGGAACTGGCGCCAGATCAGCTCGTAGAGACGCTCGGCATCGCGCTCCATGCCCGACAGCTTGCTTGGCTCGGTGTTGGCATCGGACGGACGAATCGCTTCGTGCGCCTCCTGTGCGCCTTCCTTGCTGCTGTAGACGTTCGGCGTGTCCGGCAGGTATTTCTTGCCGAACTCGCTTTCTATATAAGTGCGCGCCATTGCCACGGCATCGACCGAAAGGTTGGTCGAGTCGGTACGCATATAGGTGATGTAGCCGGCTTCGTACAGACGCTGGGCCATCATCATGGTTTTCTTCACGCCAAAGCCCAGACGATTGCTCGCAGCCTGTTGCAGCGTGGAGGTGATGAACGGTGCCGACGGTTTGCTGCTGGTCGGTTTGTCTTCGCGCTTGACGATGCTGTAGCTGGACGCCTTGAGCTTCTCCAGCGCCGCCATGGCCTGGGCTTCGTTGAGCGGCTTGAAGGCTTCGCCCTTCTCGCGGGCCACGTCAAAACGCACGGTCGCGCCCTTGGCAGTGCCGAGGTCCGCGTGGACTTCCCAGTACTCTTCAGGGATGAACGCGCGGATCTCGCGCTCGCGCTCCACCACCAGCTTCACGGCAACCGATTGCACACGCCCGGCCGACAGACCACGGGCGATCTTGGCCCACAGCAGCGGCGAGACCATGTAGCCCACCACGCGGTCGAGGAAGCGACGCGCCTGTTGGGCGTTGACCCGATCGATATCCAGCTCGCCCGGCTGGGAGAAGGCCTCCTGGATGGCCTTCTTGGTGATTTCGTTGAACACCACGCGCTTGTAACGGCTGTCATCCCCACCAATGGCTTCGCGCAGGTGCCAGGCAATGGCTTCCCCTTCGCGGTCCAAGTCCGTCGCGAGATAGATGGTGTCGGCATCCTTGGCGAGCCGACGCAGCTCTTCGATGACCTTTTCCTTGCCCGGGAGGATCTCGTACTTGGCTTTCCAGCCGTGTTCCGGATCGACCCCCATGCGTGAGACCAGCTGCTTGCGCGCCTTTTCTTTCGGCGACAGCGCCGGCGCTTCACCGGCAGCAGCCTTGCCGCGCTTGGCGGCAGGCTCCTTGCTGGCGCTAGCCGAACCGCTGGTGGGCAGGTCTCGGATATGGCCGATACTCGACTTCACCACGTATTGGTTACCCAGATACTTGTTGATGGTCTTGGCCTTAGCCGGGGATTCCACAATGACCAGCGATTTGCCCATGGATCAGAAAATTCCTGAATTCTAAAAAGTGAAAGGCGGTTGGCGCCTGACGCGGCACCGCTATATATAGTGGCTGCAAGGTGAGGTCAAGCGCAGGGTTGCCCGCATGCCGGCCTCAAGGCTTGGAAAAAATGCTCTCCTCGGCCTGCACCAAAGCAAAGCGTGGCACCTGTTCGCCGTCAACCTCGACGGACTCCTGGAACATGCTCAAAGGACGCACCCAAAAGCCGTAATCGCCATACAGGGCTTGATAGAAGACCACTTCTTCTTCGGTCTCGGAATGCCGCGCGATGCTGAATACGCGGTACTGCGGACCTTTGTAATGCTGGTAGAGCCCAGGTTGTATCGGCATGCGTGGCACTCACTCAAATTTTTTCAAAATAAAAACAAAATCTTTTTTTTACTAAACCCGAAAAAACAAAAACCGGGGCACTTGGCCCCGGCTTCCATCAACGCAACGCTTAGACGCGTTCGAAGACAGTGGCGATGCCTTGGCCGAGGCCAATGCACATGGTCGACACACCGAAGGTGCCGCCATTCTGCTTCATGACGTTGAGCAGCGTGCCGGAGATACGCGCACCGGAGCAACCGAACGGGTGACCCAAGGCGATGGCGCCGCCGTGCAGGTTAACCTTCTCGTTCATCTTGTCGAGCACTTTCAAATCTTTCAGCACGGGCAGGGCCTGTGCAGCGAAAGCTTCGTTGAGTTCGAAGAAGTCGATATCGGCAATACCCAGGCCTGCGCGCTTCAAGGCTTTCTGCGTGGCCGGTACTGGACCATAGCCCATGATCGCCGGGTCCACACCCGCCACGGCCATCGAACGAATCACCGCCATCGGCTGGATACCCAGGTCCTGGGCACGCTGGGCCGACATCACGATCATGCACGAGGCACCGTCGGTGATCTGCGACGAAGTACCGGCTGTCACGGTGCCGCCCTTCGGATTAAAGGCCGGCTTGAGGGCCGCCAGACTTTCCAGGGTGGTTTCCGGACGAATGGTTTCGTCGTAGTCGAACAGCTTCAGGAAGCCGTTCTCATCGTAGCCCTGCATCGGGATGATCTCATCCTTGAACTTGCCTTCCACAGTCGCCTTGTGAGCGAGCTGGTGGGAGCGCACGCCAAAGGCGTCCTGCTGTTCGCGGGTGATGCCGTGCATTTTGCCGAGCATTTCCGCGGTCAGGCCCATCATGCCCGAGGCTTTCGCCGCGTACAGCGACATGTGCGGGTTCGGATCGACACCATGCATCATGCTCACGTGGCCCATGTGCTCGACACCACCGACGACGAACACGTCACCGTTGCCAGTCATGATCGCCTGGGCGGCGGTGTGCAGCGCGCTCATGGACGAACCGCACAGGCGGCTGACGGTCTGGCCGGCCGCGGTGTGAGGGATTTGGGTCATCAGCGAGGCCATGCGGGCGATGTTCCAACCCTGCTCCAGGGTCTGGTTCACACAGCCCCAGATCACGTCTTCGACTTCGTTGGGGTCGACCTTGACGTTTCGTTCCAGCAGTTTGCTGATCAGGTGCGCCGACATGTCTTCGGCGCGGGTATTGCGGTGCATGCCGCCCTTGGAGCGGCCCATCGGCGTACGACCGAAGTCGACAATCACGACGTCTCTAGGATTCAAGCTCATAAATGTTCTCTCGCTCTAGTCGTTGGGCGCTTAACCGAAGAAACGCTGGCCGTTCTTGGCCATTTCACGCAGCTTCGCGGTCGGGTGGTACAGCGCGCCCAGATCAGCGTACTGGTCAGCCAGGGCAACGAACTCGGCCACACCGATCGAATCGATGTAGCGCAGCGCACCGCCACGGAATGGAGGGAAACCGATACCGTAGACCAGGCCCATGTCGGCTTCGGCGGCGGTTTCGACAATGCCATCTTCCAGGCAACGCACGGTTTCGAGGCACAGCGGGATCATCATCCAGTTGATGATGTCCTCGTCGGTGACGTCGCGCTGCTCATAGACGATCGGCTTGAGCACTTCCAGCACCGACGAATCGGCGACTTTCTTCTGCTTGCCGCGCTTGTCGGTCTCGTAGGCGTAGAAGCCCTTGCCGTTCTTCTGGCCCAGGCGCTTGGCTTCGTAGAGCACGTCGACAGCTGAACGACGGTCGTCCTTCATGCGGTCCGGGAAGCCTTCAGCCATGACGTCGCGACCGTGGTGGCCGGTGTCGATGCCGACCACGTCCATCAGGTACGCCGGGCCCATCGGCCAGCCGAATTTTTCCATGATCTTGTCGATGCGCACGAAGTCCACACCGGCGCTGACCAGCTTGGCGAAACCGCCGAAGTACGGGAACAGCACGCGGTTGACCAAAAAGCCCGGGCAATCGTTGACGACAATCGGGTTCTTGCCCATTTTCTTGGCGTAGGCGACGGTGGTGGCAACGGCCAGTTCACTGGACTTCTCGCCACGGATCACTTCCACCAGCGGCATCATGTGCACCGGGTTGAAGAAGTGCATGCCGACGAAGTTTTCCGGACGCTTGAGGGCCTTGGCCAGCAGCGAAATGGAGATGGTCGAGGTGTTCGAGGCGAGGATGGTGTCCTCTTTGACCTTGTCTTCGACTTCGGCCAGTACCGCCTGCTTGACCTTCGGGTTCTCGACAACCGCTTCGACCACCAGGTCGACATGGCCGAAATCGCCATAGGACAGGGTCGGACGAATGCCATTGAGCACTTCGGCCATCTTCGCGGCGGTCATGCGACCTTTGTCGACACGACCCACCAGCAGCTTGGCGGCTTCGGCCAGGCCCTGCTCGATCCCGTGCTCGTTGATGTCTTTCATCAGGATCGGCGTGCCTTTGGACGCCGACTGGTAGGCGATGCCGCCGCCCATGATGCCGGCGCCGAGCACGGCGGCCTGCTTCACGTCACGGGCGATTTCGTCGTAGGCCTTGGCCTTTTTCTTCAGTTCCTGGTCGTTGAGGAACAGACCGATCAGGCTTTGCGCGGCCGAGGTCTTCGCCAGTTTGACGAAGCCAGCGGCCTCGACTTCCAAGGCCTTGTCGCGACCGAAGTTCGCGGCTTTCTGGATGGTCTTGATCGCTTCGACCGGCGCCGGGTAGTTCGGGCCTGCTTGACCTGCCACGAAACCCTTGGCGGTTTCGAAGGCCATCATTTGTTCAATAGCGTTGAGCTTGAGCTTTTCCAGCTTCGGCTGGCGCTTGGCCTTGTAGTCGAACTCGCCGCTGATGGCGCGCTTGAGGGTTTCAAGGGCCGCTTCCTGGAGCTTGCCAGGTTCGACCACGGCATCCACGGCACCGACTTTCAGCGCGTCTTCGGCACGGTTTTCCTTGCCAGCGGCAATCCACTCGATGGCGTTGTCCGCACCGATCAGGCGCGGCAGGCGCACGGTGCCACCGAAGCCCGGGTAGATGCCCAGCTTGACTTCCGGCAGGCCGATCTTGGCCGTGGTGGCCATGACGCGGTAATCCGCCGCCAGGCACATTTCCAGGCCGCCACCCAGGGCGATGCCGTTGATGGCCGCGACGGTCGGTACGTTGAGGTCTTCGAAGTCGCTGAAAATACGGTTGGCTTCGAGGTTGCCAGCGATCAGTTCGGCATCGGGCAGCTTGAAGTTATCGACGAATTCGGTGATGTCGGCACCGACGATGAACACGTCCTTGCCGCTGCTGACGATCACACCCTTGATCGAAGCATCTGCCTTGATAGTGTCTACGGCCTGACGCAATTCATTCAGGGTTAGACGGTTGAACTTGTTGACGGACTCACCCTTGAGGTCGAATTTCAGTTCGACGATGCCACTTTCAAGAGCCTTAACCGTGATGGCTTTACCTTCGTAAATCATCAACTGATCTCCACGATATGGAAGCTGAACAGTACACGTTGGACGCTGACCGCAGGTGTGGCACTGACGTTATCGTCGATGCTACGCCAATCCGCCAGGCACACCCGTCAACGCGATAGTCGGGGTCTGTAGGAGCCGTCTGAAAATACAAACGCTCAATTCATACGCCCGTTTGATTTGGGTACGTCACCTTCACGGAATTTCCGACAATTGTCAATCGCCCTAAACACAGGCGTGAACGCGACTTCACGGTCATTTCCGTACCCTACGGATCCGCAACACGGCGCCGCATGAGCAGCCATTCATAGAATCAATCATTAGAAAAATCGCCCTAATTCCAGACAGACCGGATCCAGCCGGCTACGCTGTCGGGAGTGCGATTGAGATTTGCGGAACGAAGGGCGTTGCGAACGCACGCCCTGACACGAGATGGATTACCGGCCTGCCTGGCCAACCCGCCCGATGAGACTGTCGGGCTTTTTTATGCCTGTAGGAGCTGCCGAAGGCTGCGATCTTTTGATCTTTCGCTTGAGATTCAAGTGTCTGGGGAAAGATCGCAGCCTCGCTTCGCTCGACAGCTCCTACGTGGCTAAAGTCGCTCAGGCGAGTGCCTTGAGCGTGCTGGCAATGTCCTGCAAAACAGTGGCTTCGCCCTTTTCACCCCAATACAAGGCGATCATTTGCCCGTCGGCTTCAACTTTGTAGACGTTGGCCGGCAATTTTTCGAAATGATTGAGCAGGGACTCATCCAGACAAACTTCCCGCCACTGATTGACCCAAACGCCCGGCGCAGTTTGCCAGTAGCTCCAACAGGCTGGCTGACTGCCGCGCCGAGGCCGATAGTACTGGGCGCAGGGGTTTGGCGGCTGTTGGCCGAGCCAGTGCGGCCACTCCTGCGGCGCCAGTTGCATGGCCAGGCCCAGGCGTCGCGCTTCCATGCGCAGGGCCATGCGACCACTCTGTACACGGGACGGACGCAACCATGCCAATGGACTTAACACCACCAACAGGATTGACAGCACTATCCAGACCGTCATATTCGTACTCCCCGATTCTGATGAGCCCATTGACCCAGGTCGCCGTCAATGCGCTTGAAACCAGCCATACTTACCGTATCGCAATTCTCTGGAGTGCTCTTCCATGTACTACAAACACGTTCTGGTCGCCGTTGACCTCACTGAAGAATGCGATCCGGTCGTCAAGCGCGCCCTCGCCCTTTGCGAAGGCCGAGACACCCAGCTGTCGCTGGTGCATATCGTCGAACCGATGGCCATGGCCTTCGGCGGCGACGTGCCGATGGACCTTTCCCAGTTGCAGCAGCAGCAATTCGACCAGGCCAAGGAACGCCTTGACCGACTGATCGTGAAATACCCGGCCCTGAAGAAGGAGTTCAGCCACCTGACCTACGGCCAGCCGCGCCAGGAGATCCATCACCTGGCCAAGGAACAGGGTTGCGACCTGATTGTCGTCGGCAGCCATGGTCGCCACGGCCTGGCGCTGCTGCTGGGCTCGACCGCCAACGATGTGCTGCATGGCGCCCCTTGCGATGTGCTGGCGGTGCATCTGGTCAAGCGCGCATAACCCCATTCCCCTGTGGGAGCGAGTCTGTGGGAGTAAAGCTTGCTCGCGATGAAGGCCTCCCGGTCTGTCGAATGACCGCGTTATCGTTCATCGCGAGCAAGCTTTACTCCCACAGGCTGCCCACTACAGGGGAATAGCGTTTCAAGTAAAAATCCCGGCGTTCATTGCTGAAATCCGGGATTTTTCTCAACAGCGGATCAAGCGTCCAGTTCAGCCCAACGCTCGACCAGCGCGTCCAGCTCGGCCTGCAACTGCTCCAGGTGCGCGATGACCTTGGCGGTTTCGGCCGCTGGTCGCTGGTAGAACCCGGTGTCGGCCATTTCGGCCTCGACCGCTGCGATCTGCTGCTCCTTCGCGTCGATATCACCCGGCAACGCTTCCAGCTCGCGCTGCAGCTTGTAGCTGAGTTTCTTCTTCGCCGGGGCCGGGGCTGCTGCGGCGGCAACCGGGGCTGGCTCGGCTTTGACCACCGCCGAGTTCAGGTCAGCCTTGCCGGACTTGCTCTCGGTTACGCCCAGAAGACGCGGCGAGCCTCCCTGGCGCAACCAGTCCTGATAACCACCAACGTATTCACGAACCAGGCCTTCGCCTTCGAACACCAGGGTGCTGGTGACCACGTTGTCAAGGAATGCCCGGTCGTGACTGACCATCAGCACGGTGCCATTGAAGGTCAGCAGCACCTCTTCCAGCAATTCCAGGGTTTCCACGTCCAGGTCGTTGGTCGGTTCGTCGAGCACCAGCAGGTTCGCCGGCTTGCTGAACAACTTGGCCAGCAACAGACGGGCGCGCTCACCACCCGACAGCGCCTTGACCGGCGTACGGGCACGCTGAGGACTGAACAGGAAGTCACCGAGGTAGCTCAACACATGGCGGCTCTGACCATCGATGTCGATGAAATCGCGACCCTCGGCCACGTTGTCGATCACCGTCTTTTCCAAGTCCAACTGATGGCGCAACTGGTCGAAGTAGGCGACATCGATCTTCGTGCCCTCCTCCACCTTGCCATTGGTCGGTACCAGGCCGCCGAGCATCAGCTTGAGCAAGGTGGTCTTGCCGGTGCCGTTGGCGCCCAGCAGGCCGATGCGATCGCCGCGCTGCAGCACCATGGAAAAGTCCTTGATCAGGAACGGACCGCCCGGGTGCGCGAAACTCACGTTCTCAAGCACCATTACCTGCTTACCGGACTTATCAGCGGTATCCAACTGAATGTTGGCCTTGCCAGTGCGCTCGCGACGTTCGCTGCGCTCCATGCGCAAGGCCTTGAGCGCGCGCACACGGCCTTCATTGCGGGTCCGACGCGCCTTGATACCCTGGCGAATCCAGACCTCTTCCTGGGCCAGCTTCTTGTCGAACAACGCGTTGGCGGTTTCTTCCGCCGCCAGCGCCGCTTCCTTGTGCACCAGGAAGCTGGCGTAGTCGCCGTTCCAGTCGATCAGGCCGCCGCGGTCCAGTTCAAGGATGCGCGTCGCCAGGTTTTGCAGGAAGGAACGGTCGTGGGTGATGAACAGCACCGCCCCCTGGAAGTCTTTCAGGGCTTCTTCAAGCCAGGCGATGGCGCCGATGTCCAGGTGGTTGGTTGGCTCGTCGAGCAGCAGCAAGTCCGGCTCGGACACCAGGGCCTGGGCCAGCAGGACGCGGCGACGCCAACCGCCGGACAACTCGGCGAGGGTCTTGTCGGCCGGCAGTTGCAGGCGGCTCAGAGTGCTGTCGACCAGTTGCTGAAGGCGCCAGCCGTCACGGGCCTCAAGGTCGTGCTGCACATGCATCAACTTGTCCAGGTCGGCATCGGTGACGATGTTCTGGCTCAAATGGTGATACTCGGCCAACAGCGCGCCGACACCGTCCAGGCCTTCGGCAACCACGTCGAACACGGTCCGCTCGTCGGCCACCGGCAGTTCCTGGGGCAATTCGCCGATTTTCAGGCCTGGCGCACGCCAGACCGAGCCGTCGTCGGGCTTTTGATCGCCCTTGACCAGCTTCATCATGCTGGACTTGCCAGTGCCGTTGCGGCCGATGATGCACACCCGCTCACCACGGGCGATCTGCCAGGACACCTTGTCCAACAACGGCATAGCGCCGAAAGCAAGGGACACATCGCTGAATTTGAGCAGGGTCATGAGCTTCTCCAAAAACCGGGGGCGCATTCTACCTGAGATGAGGCTTCAAGGGTCCGCCAATTTCGCCACTGAAGCACTCTGCCCAACAAATGTTGCGAACTTGCACCGACAGCCCTGCAAAGCTTTCGCCGGCTGCTGGCAAAAGGCTAAGCTACAGACAGTTACCCTGGGTTAACCCTTGGGCTTGTCATGTTTTTTCTGCCCGGATGTCTCATGCGCAGTCGCCTTTTCAGTGTTTTATCGTGTCTTTTTGTATGTGCCACTGCCGTTCAATCTGCTCAGGCGGTGGATATTTCCACTCAGCGCCAGTATTACAACGAGGCCAAGCGTGCCTTGGCCAAGGGTGATTCCGGCCCTTACTTTCGCTACAGCCAGGCCCTGCGCGATTACCCGCTGGAGCCGTACCTGGCCTACGACGAATTGACCGCTCGCCTCAAGAGCGCCAGCAACGCCGAAATCGAGAAATTCCTCGCCGAGCACGGTGACCTACCCCAGGCCAACTGGATGAAGCTGCGCTGGCTGCGTTGGCTGACCGAGCGCGGCGATTGGGCGACCTTCGTCAAGTATTACGACCCCAAACTCAATTTCACCGAACTGGACTGCCTCAACGCTCAGTACCAGCTTAGCCACGGCCTGAAGGCCGAAGGATACGCCAACACCGAAAAGCTGTGGCTCACCGGCAAGTCCCAGCCCCAGGCGTGCGACGCGTTGTTCGGCCTGTGGGCATCCCAGGGCCAGTTGACCGAGCAGAAACGTTGGGAGCGCGCCAAACTGGCCGCCCAGGCGCGTAATTACCCGCTGGCCAACAGCCTGGTCAGCGGCCTGACCACCCTCGCTCCCCGTGGCCAGTTGCTGGTGGACGTGGCGCAAAAGCCCGAATTGCTCAACCAGCCCTCGCGCTTCAGTCCGGCCGATGAACCGATGTCCGATATCGTCAGCCTCGGCCTGCGTCGCCTGGCCCGCCAGGACCCGGAAAAAGCCATGGCATTGCTGGATGGCTACGCCAGCACCATGCATTTTTCCCGGGATGAAAAAGTCGCGATCGCCCGAGAGATCGGTCTGACCCTGGCCAAGCGCTTCGACAGCCGCGCCCTGGACGTGATGACGAAATACGACCCGGAGTTGCGCGATGACACTGTTTCGGAATGGCGCTTGCGCCTGCTCCTGCGCCTCGCTCGTTGGGACGATGCCTACCAACTGACCCGCCGCCTGCCCGAGTCATTGGCCAGCACCAACCGCTGGCGGTACTGGCAAGCCCGCACGCTGGAGCTGGCGCAGCCGCAGAACCCCGAAGCCCTGACGCTCTACAAGCACCTGGCCCGTGAGCGGGACTTCTATGGCTTCCTGGCCGCCGACCGTTCCCAGTCGCCGTACTCGCTCGTCAACAAGCCGTTGGTGATGAGCCAGGCGCTGATCAATAAGGTTCGCAACACGCCCGGAATACGCCGGGCACTGGAATTTCATGCCCGAGGGGACATCGTCGACGGACGCCGCGAGTGGTATCACGTCAGCCGTCATTTCAACCGGGACGAAATGGTCGCCCAGGCCAAACTGGCCTACGACCTGAAATGGTATTTCCCGGCCATTCGCACCATCAGCCAGGCCAAATACTGGGACGACCTGGACATCCGCTTCCCGATGGCTCACCGCGACACCCTGGTGCGCGAAGCCAAGGTCCGTGGCCTGCATTCAAGCTGGGTGTTCGCCATTACCCGCCAGGAAAGCGCCTTCATGGATGACGCCCGCTCCAGCGTCGGCGCCGCCGGCCTGATGCAACTGATGCCTGGCACCGCCAAGGAAACCGCGCGCAAGTTCAGCATTCCCCTGGCCTCCCCCCAACAAGTGTTGAACCCGGACAAGAACATCCAGTTGGGCGCGGCCTACCTGAGCCAGGTTCATAGTCAGTTCAACGGCAACCGCGTCCTCGCCTCGGCGGCCTACAACGCCGGCCCCGGTCGCGTGCGCCAGTGGCTGCGCGGCGCCGACCACCTGAGTTTCGACGTCTGGGTCGAGAGCATCCCGTTCGACGAAACCCGCCAATACGTGCAGAACGTGTTGTCATACTCGGTGATCTACGGCCAGAAACTCAACTCGCCGCAACCGCTGGTGGATTGGCATGAGCGCTATTTCGATGATCAGTGAGTGAAAAATGCCTATGTGGGAGCAATAACTCCCACTTTTTTTGTGTGCCAAAAAGTCTCAGCGAGGATGCACCAGTGCTTGCTTACCCTGCGAGGTGAGACGATACCGCTGTACGGGACTATCGGGCGATTGGGTTGGTCATTTCGATCAATCCGGCCACCAATGCCGGCTTGAGGTAATTAGCCCGGAAGGTAGCTCTATGAGCCAATCCCAGCTGAACCATCAGCTCGTTGACCTTTAGTGAATTGCCGTTGTGTAGCGCCTGAAGCAGTCTTGCTACTTGGTCGATTACTTGGTCGGTTACTTGGTCGGTAGCCGGCTCGTTACGGATCGCCTCTCCGAGCGCCACACTCAGCGACTGCAACATGAACTCAACAAAAGGTGTCGCCTCAGCCAGCCGGTCGGCAGCCGATAACGCAGCGTAATAAGCATCCTGCTGATCCCGTATGACGGCCTCGACTGGCAGGTAGGCCAGTACAGGTCGCCATCGACTAAGAATCAAGGTTTGCCAAAGACGCCCCATTCGCCCATTACCGTCTGCAAAGGGATGGATGAACTCGAACTCGTAGTGAAAAACACAGCTAATGATTAAAGGATGCCAGTCGCACGTTCCGGCCCACTCCAACAAATCGTCAATCAAATCCCTCACCCGACTGGGCGGCGGCGCCATTTGCACCAGCTGATCACCTCGATAGATGCCCACGCCGGCACGGCGTAACTGCCCAGCATCGTCAATCAAACCGTGCATCAGTAGTTCATGTCCGTTGAGCAGATCGATCCGGCTATCAGGCCGCCAGCCAGGCATGGCTTCGTAGGCGGCAAAGGCATTGCGCACCTCCTGGATTTCACGGGGTAATCCCAGCACTCGTTGCCCGGCCAGAACCGCGGTTACCTGCTCGACACTCAGAGTATTGTTTTCGATCGCCAGGGAAGCATGGATTGTGCGAATCCGATTTCCTCGGCGCAGTTGCGGGGTCTGCTGATTATCACTTACAGCCGAAAGCTGGCCGATCTGCTCGCTGATGTCAGCGATCAATCCCAGCATTCGGGTTGTCAGGGTTAACGGTGGCGTATAACGACTCATACCCTCATCCATGCCAGAGGCTGGCCGACATAATGCCCCAACATGCTGGCATCAGCACTCATCGAACATCCTCAGCCTGCTGATTGAACTGCAACGCCGCCAACCGCGCATACAGGGCATTGCTGGCGACAAGCTCCTGGTGAGTGCCCACGGCAACCACCTTGCCCTGGTCCATCACCGCGATCCGATCGGCGTTTTTCACCGTGGCCAGGCGATGGGCGATCACCAACGTCGTACGGTTTTTCATCAGGCTCGGCAAGGCTTGCTGGATCAGGTGTTCGCTTTGCGCATCGAGGGCGCTGGTGGCTTCGTCGAGCAACAGGATCGGGGCATCCACGAGCAAGGCCCGGGCGATGGCCAGGCGTTGGCGCTGGCCGCCGGATAACCCCAGGCCGCCGTCGCCCAAGTGAGTCTGGTAGCCGTCGGGCATTTTTTCGATGAAGTCATGGGCATAGGCGATCTGCGCGGCCTCGCGCACCTGCTCCGAGGTCGCCTGCGGATTGCCATAGCGAATGTTCTCTTCGACCGTGCCGAAAAACAGCGCCGGGCTTTGTGAAACCAGGGCGAAATGGCGGCGCAGGTCCAGTGGATCGAGCCGGGTCAACGGCACATCGTCGATCAGGATCTGCCCTTGCACGGGATCATAGAAACGCAGCAGCAGGTCGTAGACCGTTGACTTGCCCGCACCGGAAGGTCCGACGAGGGCCAAGGTCTCACCGGCCTTGATACTCAGGTCGAGGCCGTCGACCGCATAACTGTCCGGCCGGGACGGATAGGAAAACCGCACGCCTTCCAGACGCAAATCTCCGCGGACCCGGGCCGGCAAGGTCACGAGACCAGAAGCCGGCGCCTGGATGATGTTTTCCGAACGCAACAGCTCGGCAATGCGCTCCGCCGCGCCGGCCGCTCGTTGCAACTCGCCGATCACTTCGCTCAGGGTGCCGAAGGCACTGCCGACGATCAGGCTGTAGAACACGAACGCCGCCAGCTCGCCACCGGAAATCCGCCCGGCGATCACATCCATGCCACCGACCCAGAGCATCACCCCCACCGCCCCCAGCACCAGCACGATCACCAGGGTGATCAACCAGGCCCGCTGGGCGATGCGCTTGCGAGCGGTGTCGAAGGCCTGCTCCACCGTCACGGAAAAACGGTGTTCGTCCTGGACTTGGTGGTTGTAGGCCTGCACGGTCTTGATCTGGCCGAGGGTTTCGGAGACGTAGCTGCCGACGTCGGCAACGCGGTCCTGGCTCTCGCGCGACAAGCTGCGCACTCGACGACCAAAGATCAGGATCGGCGCCAACACCAGCGGCAGGGCAATCACCACGATGCTGGTCAGTTTGGGATTGGTGATGAACAGCAGCACGATGCCGCCCACCACCATCAAGGCGTTGCGCAAAAACAACGACAGCGACGAACCAATCACCGATTGCAGCAAAGTCGTGTCAGTGGTCAACCGTGACTGGATTTCCGAACTGCGGTTGTTTTCGTAGAAACCCGGGTGCAGATACACCAGATGGTTGAAGACCTGCCGCCGGATATCCGCTACCACCCGCTCGCCGATCCAGGACACCAGGTAAAAACGCGCAAACGTACCGATCGCCAACCCCACCACCAGCACCATGAACAGGCCGATGGACTGATTGAGCAAGTGCGGCGAGCGAGTCATGAAGCCCTGGTCCACCAACAAGCGGATGCCTTGGCCCATGGACAAGGTAATGCCGGCGGTGACAATCAAGGCCAGCAAAGCGCCGGCGACCTGTTTGCGATAAGGGGCGATGAAGCCGCTGGCCAGGCGTATGGCACGGCGATGTCGGGAAGAAAGCATCAAAGGCGTCCGATAATGCAGCAGGAAAAAGGCCAGCTCGCGACGCCGAAACGCAGCGCAACCAAGTTTGAATCGCAATGAGTCAGGTTAAATATGACCACTACGACTAGCGGCTAGATGTTATCGGTCTAAAGTCTGGCTGGAAACGCGACTGTGTTTCTGATTGAGTGGAGGTGTCGCCATGAACCTACAAGGAGTGTCATGGCTCGGTCACCTGGCGACATTAAAGTAGACATACAACCTGATGAGGAGACAGGCCATGTCCTTGCAACACAGCAGCGACGACAAGATTCAAGTAATCCGCACGCAACCGGACCAGTCTCTGGGCTGCTCGTTCATCGATGAACAAGGGCGCGAAGTACCGATCACCGAAGACATGATCCGCAAAGCCTGCAGCGAGCTGGAAAAACGACTGGTCAAGCCTGCCGAACAACAGTGACACAGCCCGTCTCGATTGAACCCGACCTTGATGTCGGGTTTTTTATGCCGGCTGATTTTGCAGGCCCACATGGCCTGGCTATTGTGACAAGAGCTCTTATGCCAAGGCTCTTGTGGCGAGGGAGCTTGCTCCCGCTGGACTGCGCAGCAGGCCCAAAAAGCTGGCGGCTGCTTCGCAGCCGAGCGGGAGCAAGCTCCCTCGCCACAACAGCGCTCCACAATTAAAGGGTGGTGGCGCCCAACGCCGTGACAATCTGTTGCAAGACCGCCGACTGCCCTTCGATACGCACCTTCAAACTGTCGATTTCCCGCCGTGGCGGGTAATGCTTGCGCAAGGCATCGAACGCGCGGCGTTGCTCGTCGACGGTGCCCACCAGGCTACGACGCAAATTCGCGTCGTCGCCACGGGGGTCGTACACGCTCCGGCACAGCGCCGCCAAGGCCCAAGCCGGGTCGGTTTCGGCGTCCAGGGTGATGCCACCCAGCCAGGGCCGAGGCAACAGGTCGCTGAGGCTGACTTCAACCGGCCGCTCCAGGAACGCGCACAAGGCCTGGTAGATCTGGGCCGTGCCACGCTGGCGGCCATCGAGGCTGTAACCGGCAATGTGCGGGGTGGCGATCACGCACAAATCGGCCAGGTCCACATCCACGGTAGGCTCCTGCTCCCAGACATCCAGCACCGCTTGCAGGTCTTCGCGCTCCAGCAACACCTCGCGCAGCGCGGCGTTATCGATCACCGGCCCTCGGGCCGCATTGATCAGCCAAGTCCCGGGCTTGAGCTGGTTCAGGCGCGCTTCGTCGAACAAGTGCCAGGTCGGTTGTTCACCGTCGCGGGTCAACGGGGTGTGCAGGCTGATCACATCGCACTGCTCGATGATCTGCTCCAGGCTCACATAGTCGCCGCCCTCGGCAGCCTGACGCGGCGGGTCGCAGACCTTCACGGTCCAGCCCAGCCCCTTGAGCACCTCGATCAACCGCCCGCCCACCTGGCCCGCGCCAACCACGCCGAAGGTCCGCTGCGCCAGCGCCGCACCTTCTATTTCTGCCAGGGTCATCAGGCTGCCCAGCACATAGTCCACCACGCCGCGGGCATTACAGCCGGGTGCGCTGGCCCAGCGGATCCCCGCCTCGGCAAGATAATCCAGGTCCAGGTGGTCGGTACCGATGGTGCAAGTGCCGACGAAGCGCACCTGGCTGCCTTCCAGCAGGGCCCGATTGACCTGACTGACCGAACGCACCAGCAACACATCGGCGCGCTCGACCATCGTCCGGTCAATCCCTCGGCCCGGTACCCGGCGGATTTCGCCAAATCCTTGGAAAAACGCATCAAGCAAGGGGATGTTTTCGTCGGCGACGATCAGCATGGCAGAGCTCCTTTGGCGGGAGGGGCAGTGTAGGCGTTCCGTTGGGCCTGTGCATTACCCGGAGCGAATGATGTTGTGGCGAGGGATTTATGTGGGAGCAAAGCTTGCTCGCGATGCAGGCGCCTCGGTTCCTCGGGAGACCACATCAGCTTTATCGCGGGCAAGCCTTGCTCCCACAAGTGCTCGAAAACTGAGAAAGCGATTACAAATCCACAACACAGGTTTTTTCCTGACCACTGCGTCAAAGCGTAGAATTCGCCGCCTTGCGCTTAACCTTTTCGGACGCTTGCCCTGTGAATCCTGTCATCGACACCTCCACCGCCCTCTCCCGCCCGGCCCGGGTTCGTCTGGAACTCAAAAACTTGCTGGCCCTGGCCCTACCGATCATGGTCGCGCAACTGGCAACCACCGCCATGGGCTTTGTCGACGCGGTGATGGCCGGTCGGGTCGGCCCACGGGACTTGGCGGCCGTGGCCCTGGGCAACTCGATCTGGGTACCGGTGTTCCTGTTGATGACCGGCACGTTGCTGGCGACCACGCCAAAAGTTGCCCAGCGCTTCGGTGCCGGCACGTTCGACGAGATCGGGCCGCTGGTGCGCCAGGCGCTGTGGCTGGCGCTGGTTGTGGGGTTGATCGCGACACTGGCACTGTTCAGCGCCGAGCCGATCCTGCACATCATGAAAGTCGATCCCGAATTGATCGGCCCGTGCATGGAGTACCTGCGGGGCATCGGCACAGGCCTGCCGGCCGTGGCGCTGTATCACGTGCTGCGCTGCTTCAGCGACGGCCTGGGTCGCACGCGACCGGCGATGGTGCTGGGGTTGTGCGGGCTGGCGCTGAACATTCCGCTCAATTACATCTTCATCTACGGACACTTGGGCGTGCCCGCCATGGGCGGCGTCGGTTGCGGCTGGGCCACGGCGATCGTGATGTGGGTCATGGCCCTGGGCATGGCCGGTTGGGCGCTGTGGGCACCGGTCTATCAATCGAGTCGGTTGTTCAGCCGTTTCGACTGGCCGCAATGGGCGGTCATCAAGCGCCTGCTGGGCATCGGCTTGCCGATTGGCATCGCGGTGTTCGCCGAGTCGAGTATTTTCGCGGTGATCGCCCTGTTGATCGGCAGCCTCGGTGCCACGGTGGTGGCCGGGCACCAGATCGCGCTGAACTTCAGCTCCCTGGTGTTCATGATCCCCTATTCCCTGGGCATGGCCGTCACGGTACGGGTCGGCCAGGCCCTGGGCCGTCGTCAGCCTCGCGAAGCGCGCTTCGCCGCTGGCGTGGGCATGGGCACGGCCCTGGCCTACGCCTGCCTCTCGGCAAGCCTGATGTTCGCGCTGCGCGGGCCTATCGCGGCGATCTATACCGCCGATCCGGTGGTGATCGAAGTGGCGTCGATGCTGATCGTCTACGCGGCATTGTTCCAGTTTTCCGATGCGATCCAGGTCACGGCGGCAGGCGCATTGCGCGGCTACCAGGACACCCGGGTGACGATGATCCTGACCCTGTTCGCCTACTGGGGGATCGGCCTGCCGGTGGGTTACGCCCTGGGCCTGACCGACTGGCTCGGCGCGGCCAGCGGCCCGAGCGGATTGTGGCAAGGCTTGATCGTGGGCTTGAGCTGCGCGGCGCTGATGTTGTCGATCCGTCTGACACGCAGCGCGCGCAAGCAGATCCGCCTCAGCCGCTCGATGGATTAAGCGAGCTTCTTGCGAATCCAGTAGAGGTAGGTGCCCGCCTCTTCCTGCTGGGCCACCAGTTCGTGATCCAGGAACACGCAAAACTTGGGGATATCGCGGCGAGTCGAGGGGTCGGTGGCGATGACTTTCAGCAGGCCGCCGGGGGCCAGGTCACGGATGTGCTGGTGCAGCATCATCACCGGTTCCGGGCAATTGAGGCCCGTGGCATCCAGCGTGCCGTCGACCGGCGTGTCGTTCATTTCACTCATGTTCTACTCCTGAAACTGGCCGGCATTGTCGCGCAATGTCGGGTGAGAGCAAAGCCTGTGGAATCGCAAACATGTGAAAGCCAAACTGTGGAATAGCAGACATGTAAGAGCAAAACTGTGGGAGCAAGGCTTGCCCGCGATGCAGGCACCTCAGTCCCCAGACCGTGTCACCGTTCATCGCGAGCAAGCTTTGCTCCCACGGGGCTTTTTGGTATCGAGCCGCCGCAGGTGGCACGTCACTTCCTCGCGGTCGTGGTACAGCTGCTTGCAACCGATCTCGACCTTGATGCCCCGGGCCTTGAACCCCTCGGCGATGCGTTCGAGCAGGCGTTTGACCTCGGCATAACGCTGTTTCATCGGCAGCTTGAGGTTGACCACGGCTTCGCGGCAATGGCCCTCGCCAATCCACTCTTCCAGCATCGCCGCGTTGCGCGCGGGCTTTTCGACGATGTCGCAGACCATCCAGTCCACCGGCTGCTTGGGCTTGAACGTGAAGCCGTCCGCCATCAGGTGCTGCACCAGACCAGTGTCCATCAGGCTTTCGGCCATCGGGCCGTTGTCGATGGCCGTCACCAACATGCCCCGGTTGACCAGTTGCCAGGTCCAGCCGCCTGGCGCGGCACCGAGGTCCACGCCGGTCATGTCGCTGTGCAGGCGCTCGTCCCACTGGTCCCGGGGGATGAAATGGTGCCAGGCTTCTTCGAGCTTGAGTGTGGAGCGACTCGGCGCTTCCCGGGGAAACTTCAGACGCGGGATGCCCATCGGCCACATCGCCGAATTATCCGCGTCCGCCAGGCCCAGGAACACTTCACGGCCACTCTTGAACGTCAGCAGCAGACGCGGCTTGCGCGGATCGTCCACCAGCTTGCCGGCCCCGCTCAGCGCCTTGCGCAGCGGGCCTTCGAATTTCTTGCAGAAGTTCGACAGTTCCTTGCCGTCGTTGGTATCGACCACTTCCAGCCACAGGCTGCCGCAAGCTGGGAATGCCGTCATGTGAGCCAGGATGACGCTGATACGGTCGGTTTCCGGTAACTCGATGAACGTGCCACGGGCCCACTGGCGCGGAAAAATCAGCTCGGCAAAACGCTGCCCACGCATCAGCCGCTCGGCGCCATCCTCTTCAGTACAGACAAATTCGGCGCAGGCACTGGCCGGTTTGGCCTTGGCGTAGCCGGCCACGTTGAGGCGTGCGGCGTGTTCGGCGATCTCGGAACAGACCTCGCCTTCGAAGCCCGGCCGGCAGTGCATAAAAAGCGTGTTCATTGAAACTCCGTAGCAAAGCCTGTCACGAAAACCGCCGCATGATAGCGGAGTTCGGAACCGCGAACCTTGCAATAGAGTCCAGTGATTAGTCATACGCTCAAAACAGGGCTAGGTTAAAGGCTCTGTCCGTCCCCTCAGTCCGTAGCCGTGCGGACTCAAAGGAGTGATTTCAATGCCGTCCCTCGATAGCCTGAAAACCCTTAAAACACTGCAAGTCGACGCCAGGACCTACCACTACTTCAGCCTGCCGGATGCCGCCCGAAGCCTGGGTGACCTCGACAAACTGCCCATGTCCTTGAAGGTGCTGCTGGAAAACCTGCTGCGCTGGGAAGATGAAAAAACCGTCACCGGCGCCGACCTCAAGGCCCTCGCCGGGTGGCTCAAGGAGCGCCGCTCCGACCGCGAGATTCAATACCGCCCGGCACGGGTGCTGATGCAGGATTTCACCGGCGTCCCCGCCGTGGTCGATCTGGCCGCCATGCGCGCCGCCGTGGAAAAGGCCGGCGGCGATCCCCAGCGGATCAACCCGTTGTCGCCGGTGGACCTGGTAATCGACCATTCGGTGATGGTGGACAAGTTCGCCAGCAGCCAGGCGTTCGAGCAGAACGTGGACATCGAAATGCAGCGCAACGGCGAACGCTATGCCTTCCTGCGTTGGGGCCAGAGCGCCTTCGCCAATTTCAGCGTGGTGCCGCCGGGCACCGGCATCTGCCACCAGGTCAACCTTGAATACCTGGGCCGCACCGTGTGGACCAAAGAAGAGGACGGCCGCACCTACGCCTTCCCTGACACCCTGGTGGGCACCGACTCCCACACCACCATGATCAACGGCCTCGGCGTACTGGGCTGGGGTGTTGGCGGGATCGAAGCGGAAGCGGCGATGCTCGGCCAGCCGGTGTCGATGCTGATTCCCGAGGTCATCGGTTTCAAACTCATCGGCAAGCTGCGCGAAGGCATCACCGCCACCGACCTGGTGCTGACCGTCACGCAGATGCTGCGCAAGAAAGGGGTGGTGGGCAAATTCGTCGAGTTCTATGGCGACGGTCTGGCCGACCTGCCCCTGGCCGACCGCGCCACCATCGCCAACATGGCCCCGGAATACGGCGCCACCTGCGGGTTCTTCCCGGTGGACGACGTGACCTTGGATTACCTGCGCCTGTCCGGGCGTCCGGCAGAAACCGTGAAACTGGTGGAGGCCTATTGCAAGGCCCAGGGCCTGTGGCGCCTGCCCGGCCAGGAACCGGTGTTCACCGATACGCTGGAATTGGACATGGGCAGCGTCGAGGCCAGCCTTGCCGGGCCCAAGCGCCCTCAGGACCGGGTCTCGCTGCCGAATGTCGGCCAGGCTTTCAGCGACTTCCTGGGGTTGCAGGTCAAACCCACCAGCAAAGAAGAAGGTCGCCTGGAAAGTGAAGGCGGCGGTGGCGTCGCGGTGGGCAATGCCGACCAGGTGGGCGAAGCCGAGTACGAATACGAAGGCCACACCCATCGCCTGAAAAACGGCGCGGTGGTGATTGCCGCCATCACCTCGTGCACCAACACCTCCAACCCCAGCGTGATGATGGCCGCCGGGCTGCTGGCGAAAAAAGCCGTGGAAAAAGGCCTGCTCCGCAAGCCTTGGGTCAAGAGTTCCCTGGCGCCTGGCTCCAAGGTGGTCACCGACTACTACAACGCGGCCGGCCTGACCGAGTACCTGGATAAACTCGGTTTCGACTTGGTGGGCTATGGCTGCACCACCTGCATCGGCAACTCCGGGCCGTTGCCGGACCCCATCGAAAAAGCCATCCAGAAAGCCGACCTGACCGTGGCCTCGGTATTGTCGGGCAACCGCAACTTCGAAGGCCGGGTGCATCCACTGGTGAAGACCAACTGGCTGGCCTCGCCGCCGCTGGTGGTTGCCTATGCCCTGGCCGGCACGGTGCGCATCGACATTAGCAGCGAGCCGCTGGGCAACGACCGGGACGGCAAGCCGGTGTACCTGCGGGACATCTGGCCCAGCAGCCAGGAAGTGGCCGCCGCCGTGGCTCAGGTCAACACCAGCATGTTCCACAAGGAATACGCCGCCGTGTTTGCCGGTGACGAGCAATGGCAGGCCATCGAAGTGCCGCAAGCGGCGACTTACGTCTGGCAGGATGACTCGACCTACATCCAGCACCCGCCGTTCTTCGACGACATCGGCGGGCCGCCACCGGCCGTCAGGAACGTCGAGGGCGCCCGGGTCCTGGCCCTGCTGGGAGACTCGGTGACCACCGACCACATCTCCCCGGCCGGCAACATCAAGGCCGACAGCCCGGCCGGTCGCTACCTGCGCGAACAAGGCGTGGAGCCACGGGACTTCAACTCCTATGGCTCCAGACGTGGTAACCACCAGGTGATGATGCGCGGCACCTTCGCCAATATCCGCATTCGCAACGAAATGCTCGACGGCGAGGAAGGCGGCAACACGATCTACATCCCCAGCGGCGAACGCATGCCGATATACGATGCCGCCATGCTGTACCAGGCCACGGGCACGCCCCTGGTGGTGATCGCCGGCCAGGAGTATGGCACCGGGTCGAGCCGGGACTGGGCGGCCAAGGGCACCAACCTGCTGGGGGTCAAAGCGGTGATCGCCGAAAGCTTCGAGCGCATCCATCGCTCCAACCTGGTGGGCATGGGCGTGCTGCCGCTGCAGTTCAAGCTAGACCAGAATCGCAAGCGCCTGAACCTCACAGGCAAGGAAACCTTGGACATCCTGGGACTCAATGACGTCGAACTGACGCCGCGCATGAACCTGCCCCTGGTCATCACCCGGGAGGACGGCAGCCAGGAGCGAATCGAAGTGTTGTGCCGGATCGATACCTTGAATGAAGTGGAGTATTTCAAGGCCGGTGGGATTCTTCATTATGTCTTGCGACAATTGATCGCCGCGTGAAAAGACCGCCTCGATGGCGAATACGAGCCTAGGCAAATACCTGTGGGAGCGAGCTTGCTCGCGATAGCGGTGGATCACTCAACATCAATATTGGCTGGCAAGCCCCTATCGCGAGCAAGCTCGCTCCCACATTATTTAACAGGCGCCGTTTTTGTATGAGCCCGCCTATAATCCCGCCGGCACTCACGCAACCGCGTCAGCCAACTGCTTGCCCCTCCTGCGCATGAATCTGCATGGACACAAATGTGCTCTTTGCGCGACACGGTGGCGTCGAAGACCCGACGGCCGCCCTCGCCCAGAGTTTTCCCGCTAAAAGGATGTTGTATGCCCGCTTTACCCTGGCTCCACCTGGCCCTTCTTTCCACAGGCTACGGCCTGGCGCTGGTCTATGGCCAGTTGACCTGGACCGCGCTCATCTCGGTCGCGCTGCTGCTGTTCGCCGGGTATGCGGTTCGCCAGCAACAAACGCCGGTTGGCCAGTTTCTCGGGCACGCCCTGTTTCTGGTCATGGCACTGGCACTGGCCCTGCACTGGATGCCTGGTTTTTTCAACGGACGGGTAATCGCGCCGCAACGCTTGACCGATGACGCCGTGCCGTTTGCCATGTACCTGAACCAGGACAAGCCGCTGATCGGCTTCTGGCTGTTGCTGGCCTGCCCCTGGATCGTCGGCCGACGCTCATGGCGCCTGTCGGTCCAGGCCACGGCCCTTGGCCTGACGTTGAGCGCCGTGCTGGCCCTCGGCGGGGCCGTGCTGCTGGGCATGATCCAGTGGGCGCCGAAGTGGCCGGATCACGCCGGGGTGTGGATCCTTAATAATCTTTTATTGGTAACGCTCGTGGAGGAAGCGCTGTTTCGTGGCTACATTCAAGGGGGCTTGAGCCGGCGCTTCAAACATTTGGCCCAGGGCGACAACCTGGCGCTGCTCCTGGCCTCGCTGCTGTTCGGCCTGGTGCATGCCGGTGCCGGCTGGCAATGGGTGTTGCTGTCGGGCCTGGCGGGGGCCGGTTACGGCCTGGCGTATCGATTTGGCGGCCTTGGCGCGGCGATTGCCACGCATTTCCTGCTCAACCTGCTTCATTTCGCCCTCTTTACCTACCCGATGCTGGCGTGATAGCGACAGGCAAAAATAACTTCAACTAAAACCTGACAACGCCGACAACCTTTCAAAGCCTTGCGGATCTACACACCATGCGTAACAACCAACCCGTCACACAGCGCGAAAGGACCTTCCCGGCCCAGCAACGATTGATTTCCACCACCGACGCCAAGGGTGTCATCACCTACTGCAACGATGCATTCGTTGAGGTCAGCGGGTATTCGAAGGAAGAATTGATCCGTGCGCCGCACAACCTCGTGCGCCACCCTGATGTCCCATCCGCCGTGTTCGCGCACATGTGGGGCACGCTGAAACAAGGCTTGCCATGGATGGGCATCGTCAAGAATCGCTGCAAGAGCGGTGACCATTACTGGGTCAACGCCTATGTCACACCCGTGTTCGAGGGCAATCAGGTGGTCGGCTACGAATCGGTGCGGGTCAAGCCCTCCGCCGAGCAGATCGCCCGTGCCGAAGCCCTGTATCAACGCATCAACCAGGGCAAGTCCGCGGTTCCGGGCAGCGACAAATGGGTGCCGATCCTGCAGGACTGGCTACCGTTCATCCTGGTCAGCCAACTGGGCTTCGTCGTCGGCGCGTTTCTGAATTCATCCTGGGGCTTTGCCCTGGCCGCCCTGTTGTCCGTGCCCTTGGGGCTGATGGGCCTGCAATGGCAGCAACGCGGGATCAAGCGTCTGCTGCGCCTGGCCGAGCAAACCACCTCCGACCCGCTGATCGCCCGGATGTACACCGACAGCCGTGGCGTCC
Source organism: Pseudomonas sp. Soil_N_39 (assembly GCF_057655955.1). Taxonomy (NCBI): domain Bacteria; kingdom Pseudomonadati; phylum Pseudomonadota; class Gammaproteobacteria; order Pseudomonadales; family Pseudomonadaceae; genus Pseudomonas; species Pseudomonas sp. Soil_N_39. The sequence continues at coordinate 122,876 of NZ_JBDGLI010000009.1, read as the reverse complement.
AGGCACGCCTGGAGATGTCGATCCTCAGCCAGCAAGCGCGCCTGAAAACCTGCCTGACGCGCCTGCAGGACACCGCCGAGCACCTGAACGACCAGGCTCGCCAGTCCAACACCTTGGCCCATGACAGCTCCAGCGGCTTGGAGCGGCAACGGGTGGAAACCGAACAGGTCGCCACGGCCGTCAACCAGATGGCGGCAACCACCCAGGAAGTCGCCAGCCACGTGCAGCGCACTGCCGATGCCACCCAGGAAGCCAATCGCCTGACCAGTCGCGGCCGCGACATCGCCGGGGAAACCCGCGAAGCCATCGAGCGACTGTCGGTGGTGGTCGGTGAGACCGGTCAAACCGTGACCCAGCTGGCCCAGGACAGCGACGAGATCGGTGGTGTAGTCGACGTGATCAAAGGTATCGCCGACCAGACCAACCTGTTGGCCCTCAACGCCGCCATCGAAGCGGCCCGTGCCGGTGAAATGGGTCGTGGCTTTGCCGTGGTGGCCGACGAAGTGCGGCAACTGGCACAACGCACCAGCGAATCCACTGGGCAGATCCACGCCCTGATCGCCAAGCTCCAGCAAACCGCTACCAATGCCGTGCAAACCATGGAAGCCGGCCACCGCCAGGCCGAAGAAGGCGTGGCGCGGGTCATGGAAGCGGACCAGGCGCTGGTGGGGATCAGCGAAGCGGTGGCCCATATCACCGACATGACCACCCAGATCGCCGCCGCCACCGAGGAACAAAGCTCAGTGGCCGAGGAGATCAGCCGCAACATCAGCAACATCTCGGACCTGGCCGACCAGACCTCGGGGCAAGCTCACAGCTCGGCGTTGCTGAGCGAAGAACTGACCCGAACGGCCAATACGCAGTATTCGTTGGTGGAGCGGTTCAACCGCTGACTTCAGTCGGAAAACTAAAACCCGGACAGCGAACGCTTCCGGGTTTTTTATTGCCTGACAGGCCGCTATCGCGAGCAAGCTCGCTCCCACATGGGATGGTCAACGCCGCAAATCCAGTGTGGGAGCGAGCTTGCTCGCGATGAGGCCATGACAGGCACCATCAATCTTGAGACAGGAACCCGGACACCCCCTGCGCCGCCGCCTCCAGATGCTGCTCATGACTGAACCCCGAAGCCTTCAACGGCTTGAGGTCATGATCCCCCGCCACCAACCACAACACCTCGATGCTCGGTGACAAGCTGTAACCCTGCACCGCTTCCCGATTGCCCAACGCATCGCGCTCGCCCTGGACGATCAAGGTTCGGGTCTTCAATGCGGCCAAGTGCTCGACCCGCGGCTTCTCCGGCTTGCCCACCGCATAGAAGGGATAGCCCAGGCACACCAGCGCATCGACGCCCAACTCATCGGCCAGCAAACTCGCCATGCGCCCGCCCATGGACTTGCCGCCAATGGCCAGCCGCCCAGCGACATAAGGCCGCACCGTGGCGTACACCTCACGCCAGCATTCCAGCAGCTTAGGTGCCGGGTTGGGCGGGCGCTTCCCCCCATCCAGACGCCGCTGGGCCATGTAAGGAAACTCGAAACGCAATACGTTGACGCCCCGTGCAGCAAGGCGCGTGGCTATTTCCTCCATGAAACCGCTGTCCATCGGCGCACCGGCACCATGGGCCAGAATCAAGGTCGCAGGCGTGGCGCCCGCGCCCGGCTGCGCGGCCGTCCACAGCCAGCCGTGTTGCGCGACGCACCGCGCCCATTGATCCCCGTCAATACTGGCCTTGTGCTGTTTGTCCATGCTTGCCTCGCTTTTAGTCTGCCTATAACTCCAGGCGAAGAACGCCGCACTGCCTTGCGCAGGCGCTCACTTCGGCTGAACCGTGGATGGGGAACCATGAACACTTCTATCAGTACCGCCTACAACTACAAGGTGGTCCGCCAATTCGCCATTATGACGGTGGTGTGGGGCATCGTCGGCATGGGGCTCGGGGTTTTTCTCGCCGCCCAATTGGTCTGGCCACAACTCAACTTCGATTTGCCCTGGACCAGCTTCGGCCGCCTGCGCCCGCTGCACACCAACGCAGTGATCTTCGCTTTCGGCGGCTGCGCCCTGTTCGCCAGTTCGTTCTACTCGGTGCAACGCACCTGCCAGACCCAGCTGTTTGCGCCGAAAATCGCCGCGTTCTGCTTCTGGGGCTGGCAACTGGTGATCCTGCTGGCGGCCATCAGCCTGCCCCTGGGCTACACCAGTTCCAAGGAATACGCCGAACTGGAATGGCCGATCGACATCCTGATCACCATCGTCTGGGTGGCCTACGCCATCGTGTTCTTCGGCACCGTGGCCAAGCGCAACACCAAGCACATCTACGTCGGTAACTGGTTCTTCGGCGGGTTCATCCTGACCGTGGCGATCCTGCACATCGTCAACAACCTGGAACTGCCGGTGAGTTTCACCAAATCCTACTCGGTGTACGCCGGGGCCACGGATGCGATGGTGCAATGGTGGTACGGGCACAACGCCGTAGGCTTTTTCCTCACCGCAGGTTTCCTGGGGATGATGTACTACTTCGTGCCGAAACAGGCCGAACGTCCGGTGTATTCCTATCGCCTGTCCATCGTCCACTTCTGGGCACTGATCACCCTGTACATCTGGGCCGGCCCGCACCACCTGCACTACACCGCGCTGCCGGACTGGGCGCAGTCCCTGGGCATGGTGATGTCGCTGATCCTGCTGGCACCCAGCTGGGGCGGCATGATCAACGGCATGATGACCCTGTCGGGGGCCTGGCATAAATTGCGCAGCGACCCGATCCTGCGCTTTTTGGTGGTGTCCCTGGCGTTCTACGGCATGTCGACCTTCGAAGGTCCGATGATGGCGATCAAGACCGTCAACGCCCTCTCCCACTACACCGACTGGACCATCGGCCACGTGCATGCCGGCGCGCTCGGCTGGGTGGCGATGATTTCCATCGGGGCGCTGTACCACATGATCCCGAAAGTCTTCGGTCGGCCACAGATGCACAGCATCGGCCTGATCAACGCGCATTTCTGGCTCGCGACCATCGGCACGGTGCTGTACATCGCCTCGATGTGGGTCAACGGTATCGCCCAGGGCCTGATGTGGCGTGCGGTGAACGAGGACGGCACGCTTACCTACTCCTTCGTCGAAACCCTGGTGGCCAGCCACCCAGGCTTCGTCGTGCGGTTGGCGGGCGGGTCGATCTTCCTTCTCGGCATGCTGCTGATGGCCTACAACACCTGGCGCACCGTGCGGGCCTACCAGCCTGCCGAAGCCGCCGCTGCCGCGCAGATGGCCTGAGGAGTCCGCCATGAAACACGAAACAATCGAAAAAAACGTCGGCCTGCTGATGCTGTTGATGGTCCTGGCCGTGAGCATTGGCGGCCTGACCCAGATCGTGCCGCTGTTCTTCCAGGACGTGACCAACAAGCCGGTGGACGGCATGAAGCCCTACACCGCCCTGCAACTGGAGGGCCGCGACATCTACATCCGTGAAGGCTGCGTCGGCTGCCATTCGCAGATGATCCGTCCGTTCCGCGCCGAGACCGAGCGCTACGGCCACTACTCCGTCGCTGGCGAAAGCGTCTGGGACCACCCATTCCTGTGGGGCTCCAAGCGTACCGGGCCGGACCTGGCACGGGTCGGCGCACGCTACTCCGACGACTGGCACCGCGCCCACTTGTACAACCCGCGCAACGTTGTGCCCGAGTCGAAAATGCCGGCCTACCCGTGGTTGGTGGCCCAGGCGGTGGACAGCAGTCACACCGAGGGCAAGCTGCGCGCCATGCGCACCCTCGGCGTGCCGTACACCGACGACGACATCGCCGGCAGCGTGGCCGCGCTCAAGGGCAAGACCGAAATGGACGCGCTGGTGGCCTACCTGCAAGTGCTCGGCACTGCCATCAAGAGCAAGAGGTAAGCCTGATGTTCTTTGAAATGAGCACTGGAATGATCCGTGGCCTGGGCACCGTCGTGGTGTTCATCGCCTTCATCGGCCTGACCCTGTGGGTGTTCAGCAGCAAGCGCGGCCCGGAATTCGCCCAGGCGCGCCTGCTGCCGTTCGCCGACGAACCGCCCGCCGACATCACCCCCCAAGACCCTGCGACAAGGAGTACCCGGCCATGACCACCTTCTGGAGTACGTGGATCTGCGTACTGACCATCGGCAGCCTCATCGGCCTGACCTGGCTGCTGATCGGCACCCGCAAGGGCGAGACCAAGGGCAGCGTCGACCAGACCATGGGCCACAGCTTCGACGGCATCGAGGAATACGATAATCCGCTGCCGCAGTGGTGGTTCCTGTTGTTCGCCGGCACCCTGGTGTTTTCCGTTGGCTACCTGGTTCTCTATCCGGGCCTGGGCAACTGGAAAGGCATCCTGCCCGGCTACGAAAACGGCTGGACCGGCGCCCATGAATGGGAAAAGGAAATGGCCAAGGCCGACGCCCGGTTCGGGCCGATCTTCGCCAAATTCGCCGCCATGCCCGTGGAAGAAGTGGCCAAGGACCCACAGGCCTTGAAGATGGGTGGGCGCCTGTTTGCCTCCAACTGCTCGGTCTGCCATGGCTCGGACGCCAAGGGTGCCTTCGGCTTCCCGAACCTGGCCGACAGCAACTGGCGCTGGGGCGGCGCCGCCGACACCATCAAGGCGACCATCATGGGCGGCCGCATGGCGGCGATGCCAGCCTGGGGTGAAGTGCTGGGGGACGCCGGGGTCAAGAACGTGGCCGCGTATGTACGCCACGACCTGGCCGGCCTGCCGTTGCCGGCGGACAGCGGTGCCGACCTGCAAGCCGGCCAGCAGGCCTTCAACACCACCTGCATCGCCTGCCACGGCGCCAACGGCCAGGGAACCGAAGCCATGGGCGCGCCGAACCTGACGCAACCGGCCGGCTTCATCTACGGCACCAGCCTGGCCCAGTTGCAGCAGACCATTCGCCATGGTCGCCAGGGCCACATGCCGGCGCAGAATGAGTTGTTGGGCAATGACAAGGTGCAACTGCTCGCGGCTTATGTCTACAGCCTGTCCCAGGGTGCGGGCACCGAGCGCCTGCAAGCGGAACACAAAAGCGAATAAATCCTGACCACACGAACCGCCGCATTCATCTGGATGCGGCGGCTCCGTGCCCCTGCGCGACGCATTGTCGCACCCTCCCTTCGTCTTTCTTTCGGTTCCCTGGAATCGGGTCTAAGCTTGCCTCTGCGTGCGCTGGCGACTGCCGGTTTCAGGTCGACCCGACCCGATGCGTTCGACAATCGTTCGACAAAAAGGCCGCAAAGGCAGGTGAATACCGGCTGTTGCGACAGTTGCCTGGCATCACCCGAACGCCGTGTTCGAACACACCCCGTTACAACCGACCTGACCCCCTCGCCTCTTTCCTTCGTTGCGACATTTTGCCGAGGGCCAATTTTGTCCCTACTCGGCACATGGAAAGGCCGCAGAATCAGCTTCGGAAAGCATTGACCCAGGTCATGGCGCGTTGCAATGACCCCCCGCTTTCTCCATACTTGCGACCGATTTTTATCCTAATAAAACACCCAAACCGTGGAACCTTAGAATGAGCACAGCAATCAGTCCGACTGCTTATAACTATAAGGTAGTCCGCCAGTTCGCCATCATGACGGTGGTCTGGGGGATCCTTGGCATGGGGCTCGGTGTCTTCATCGCCTCGCAACTGGTCTGGCCGGAGTTGAACTTCGATCTGCCATGGACGACATTTGGACGCCTGCGCCCGCTGCACACCAACCTGGTGATCTTCGCCTTCGGTGGTTGTGCGTTGTTTGCCACTTCTTACTACGTCGTGCAGCGAACCTGCCAAACGCGACTGATCTCCGACAGCCTCGCCGCCTTCACCTTCTGGGGCTGGCAAGCGGTGATCGTCGGTGCGATCGTGACCTTGCCAATGGGTTTCACTACCACCAAGGAATACGCGGAACTGGAATGGCCCCTGGCTATCCTGCTGGCCATCGTCTGGGTGACCTACGGTTTGGTGTTCTTCGGCACCATCGTCAAGCGCAAGACCAAGCACATCTACGTCGGTAACTGGTTCTACGGTGCTTTCATCGTCGTGACCGCCATGCTGCACATCGTCAACCACGCCTCCCTGCCGGTCAGCTTCTTCAAGTCGTACTCGGCCTACTCGGGCGCGACCGACGCGATGATCCAGTGGTGGTACGGCCACAACGCCGTAGGCTTCTTCCTGACCACCGGCTTTTTGGGGATGATGTACTACTTCGTGCCGAAACAGGCCGAGCGTCCGATCTATTCCTATCGCCTGTCCATCGTCCACTTCTGGGCGCTGATCACCCTGTACATCTGGGCCGGTCCGCACCACCTGCACTACACCGCACTGCCGGATTGGGCACAGTCCCTGGGCATGGCAATGTCGATCATCCTGCTGGCGCCAAGCTGGGGCGGCATGATCAACGGCATGATGACCCTGTCGGGTGCCTGGCATAAACTGCGCACCGACCCGATCCTGCGGTTCCTGGTCGTGTCGTTGGCGTTCTACGGCATGTCGACCTTCGAAGGCCCGATGATGGCCATCAAGACCGTCAACTCCCTGAGCCACTACACCGACTGGACCATCGGCCACGTGCACGCCGGTGCGCTCGGCTGGGTGGCAATGATCTCCATCGGCGCCATCTACCACATGATCCCGAAACTGTTCGGTCGTGCGCAGATGCACAGCACCGGCCTGATCAACGCGCACTTCTGGCTCGCGACCATCGGCACCGTGCTCTACATCGCCTCGATGTGGGTCAACGGCATCACCCAAGGCTTGATGTGGCGTGCGATCAACGACGACGGCACCCTGACCTACTCGTTCGTCGAAGCGCTGCAAGCCAGCCACCCTGGCTTCATCGTACGTGCCCTGGGCGGCGCGTTCTTCGCCAGCGGCATGCTGTTCATGGCCTACAACGTGTACCGCACCGTTCGTGCCTCTGACCCGGCTGAAGCTGAAGCCGCCGCCAAGATCGCCGTAGTTGGAGCTCACTGATGAAGCACGAAGCAGTAGAGAAGAATATCGGCCTGCTGGCCTTCTTCATGGTCATCGCCGTGAGCGTCGGCGGCCTGACCCAGATCGTTCCACTGTTCTTCCAGGACGTGACCAACAAGCCGGTCGAAGGCATGAAGCCGCGTACCGCCCTGGAACTGGAAGGCCGCGACATCTACATCGCCAACGGCTGTGTCGGCTGCCACTCGCAGATGATCCGTCCGTTCCGCGCTGAAACCGAACGCTACGGCCACTACTCCGTTGCCGGTGAAAGCGTCTGGGACCACCCGTTCCTGTGGGGTTCCAAGCGTACCGGTCCGGACCTGGCCCGCGTTGGCGGCCGTTACTCCGACGACTGGCAGCGTGCGCACTTGTACAACCCGCGCAACGTCGTGCCTGAATCGAAAATGCCGGCCTACCCGTTCCTCGTAGAAAACAAGCTCGACGGCAAAGACACCGCCAAGAAAATGGAAGTCCTGCGCGCCTTGGGCGTGCCTTACACCGACGAAGACATCGCCGGTGCCAAGGATGCCGTCAAGGGCAAGACTGAAATGGACGCGCTGGTGGCCTATCTGCAAGGCCTGGGCACCATCATCAAAAGCAAACGGTGATCTGGATGGATATCGGGATGATTCGTGGCCTGGGCACCGTCGTCGTGATGGTGGCCTTTATCGGCCTGGCCTTGTGGGTGTTCAGCCCCAAGCGCAAGTCGGAGTTTGACGACGCGACCTTGCTGCCGTTCGCGGATGATCCCGAAGCCATCAAGCACGTCGAGCAAGCTTCTAGGAGTAACAAAGAATGACTACGTTCTGGAGTCTGTACGTCACAGTCCTCAGTCTGGGTACGATCTTCGCCCTGACCTGGCTGCTGCTGTCGACCCGCAAGGGCCAGCGCAGCGAAGCCACCGAAGAGACGGTTGGCCACTCCTTCGACGGGATCGAGGAGTACGACAACCCGCTGCCGAAATGGTGGTTCATGCTGTTCGTGGGCACCATCGTGTTCGCCCTCGGTTACCTGGTGCTCTACCCTGGCCTGGGCAACTGGAAAGGCCTGCTGCCAGGCTATAACTACCTGGACAACGAAAAGCAGACCGCCTTCGCCAACGGCCAGACCGGCTGGACAGGCGTTCACGAGTGGGAAAAGGAAATGGCACGCTCGGACGCCAAGTTCGGTCCGATCTTCGCCAAGTTCGCCTCCATGCCGATCGAAGAAGTCGCCAAGGACCCGCAAGCCCTGAAGATGGGTGGCCGCCTGTTCGCCTCCAACTGCTCGGTCTGCCACGGTTCCGACGCCAAGGGTGCCTACGGCTTCCCCAACCTGACCGACGCCGACTGGCGCTGGGGCGGTGAGCCGGAAACCATCAAGACCACCATCATGGGCGGCCGTCACGCGGTGATGCCGGGCTGGGCTGCCGTGGTGGGCGAACAAGGCGTGGCCGACGTGGCCGCCTACCTGGTGACCAGCCTGCACGGTCGCAAGCTGCCGGAAGGCGCCAAGGCCGACCCGGCCAACGGCCAGAAACTGTTCGCGGCCAACTGCGTGGCCTGCCACGGTCCTGCCGGCAAGGGCACGCCCGCCATGGGCGCACCTGACCTGACGCACCCGGCCGGTTTCATCTACGGTTCGAGCTTCGCTCAACTGCAGCAGACCATCCGCTACGGTCGCCAGGGCCAGATGCCGGCCCAGGCCGACCTGCAAGGCAACGATAAGGTCCACCTGCTGGCGGCCTATGTCTACAGCCTGTCTCACGGCGAAAAGGCTCCGGCCGCTGACGCCCAGTAAGACAAGCAACTGATACACGAAAGGCCCCGCCAATCCGATTGGCGGGGCCTTTTTGTTACCGGTCGAAAAACCTGGACGAATCGGTTGCGCTTGCCGCCCCTCCATACCAGTAGTAACGTGCCTACATTCGAATTCAAAATGAGGGCGCGCCCATGTCCATCACGACGATCTCCAGCCGCGAATTCAACCACGACACAAGTGGTGCCAAAAAAGCCACCCGTGAAGGGCCAGTAATCATCACCGACCGTGGCAAGCCGGCCCATGTGCTGCTAAGCATTGAGGAGTACCAGAAACTGACCGGCATTGGCGCCAGCATTGTCGAGTTGTTGGTCATGCCCGATGCGCCGGACATCGATTTCGATACCGAGCGCGCCGTCATCACACCCCGCTCGGTGGACCTGTCCTGAATGTTTCTACTCGATACCAACGTCATTTCCGAACTGCGCAAATCCCAGGCAGATAAAAACGTCCAGGCCTGGGCGCGTAGCGTTCCCGCTCCCAGCCTGTACGTCTCGGCGATTACCGTACTGGAACTGGAAACCGGCGTGCTGCGCTTCGAACGCAAGGACCCGATGCAAGGCAGCCGCTTGCGGGCCTGGCTGGATAATCATGTGCTGCCGGCCTTTGCCGGCAGGATCCTGGCCGTGGACCGTGCCGTCGCGCTGCGTTGCGCTCGCCTGCATGTGCCTGGCCGCAGCAATGAAAGCGATGCATTGATTGCCGCTACCGCATTGGTCCATGGATTGACCGTGGTGACCCGCAACGTAAGTGATTTCCAGAGCAGCGGCGTGTCGGTACTCAACCCGTGGTCAGGAGATGAAAAGAACTAGATCTGAAGCTCCAGGTGCGGACCTGTGGCGAGGGGATTTATCCCCGCTGGGCTGCGAAGCAGCCCCCAATAAGCTGATTACATCGGCCTGACACACCGCGTTGGCAGGTTTTAGGACTGCTTCGCAGCCCAGCGGGGATAAATCCCCTCGCCACAAAGACAGACCTGCACCTGACAGAGGCATTTGCCCGCACCTGATGGAGCCTTCAGCGACCAAGTTGGGGGTTGCTCCTGTCTACTGATTTGTCCACAACCCCTCTTTCGTTTTTTCGTCAACGCCATGAACTGTCTATAGTCAATTGATCTGGGTCATGACTTGTTACATCCGCTACACCATTCGGCCCAGACGCCCAACGCGACCAAAGGTCGCACCCTTGAGCCAGAGCGACAGGCGTATCATTGCGCCACTGCAACACCCTTTCTGACCGAGGTCGGCACGTACTGGCCCCGGCACTTTTCCACTGCCGTGGGATGCAATTTGATGAGTAACCAGATTCCGGTACATGACGTTACCCCGCCTGCCAAGGACGCGAACAACAGCGTCGATCTGTATGCCTCTCGGGAAAAAATCTACACCCGCGCCTTCACGGGCCTGTTCCGCAACCTGCGGATGCTTGGCGGAGCGTTCTTGTTCCTGCTGTATTTCGGTACGGTCTGGTTGAACTGGGGCGGCCATCAGGCCGTCTGGTGGAACCTGCCGGAACGCAAGTTCTTCATTTTCGGCGCGACCTTCTGGCCCCAGGATTTCATCCTGCTGTCCGGGATGCTGATCATTGCGGCATTTGGTCTGTTTTTCATCACGGTCTATGCCGGACGGGTGTGGTGTGGCTACACCTGCCCACAAAGCGTGTGGACCTGGATCTTCATGTGGTGCGAAAAAGTCACCGAAGGCGATCGCAACCAGCGCATCAAGCTCGACAAGGCCCCCATGGGCGCCAACAAATTCCTGCGCAAATTCGCCAAGCACAGCCTGTGGCTGCTGATCGGCTTCGTCACCGGCGTGACCTTTGTCGGTTACTTCACGCCGATCCGCGAACTGGTGTTCGAGTTCTTTACCGGCCAGGCCGATGGCTGGTCGTATTTCTGGATCGGCTTCTTCACCCTCGCCACCTACGGCAACGCCGGCTGGCTGCGCGAGCAGGTGTGCATCTACATGTGCCCTTACGCACGCTTCCAAAGCGTGATGTTCGACAAGGACACGTTGATCGTGTCCTACGACCCACGGCGTGGCGAAAGCCGTGGTCCGCGCAAAAAAGGCGTGGATTACAAGGCCCTGGGCCTTGGGGACTGCATCGACTGCACCATGTGCGTCCAGGTCTGCCCGACCGGCATCGACATCCGCGACGGCTTGCAGATCGAGTGCATCGGCTGCGCGGCCTGCATCGATGCCTGCGACAACATCATGGACAAAATGGATTATCCCCGTGGCCTGATCAGCTACACCACCGAACATAACCTCTCGGGGCAGAAAACCCATAAACTGCGCCCGCGCCTGATCGGTTACGCCTTGGTGCTGCTGGTCATGATCAGCTTGCTGGCAGCGGCATTCTTCATGCGTTCGCTGGTGGGTTTCGACGTCAGCAAGGACCGCGTGCTGTACCGCGAAAACGCCGAAGGCCGGATCGAGAACGTCTACAGCCTGAAGATCATGAACAAAGACCAACACGACCATACGTATGTCCTGGAAGCCGTCGGCCTGCCCGACCTCAAGCTGCAAGGTCGCCGGGAAATCAAGGTCGCGGCCGGCGAGATCTATAGCCAGCCGGTTGAACTGTCCAGCGCACCGGAACAACTGCCATCGAGCACCAACGAGGTGACCTTCATCCTCAAGGACGCCGATGACGAAAGCGTACATGTCGAAGCCAAGAGCCGGTTCATCGGCCCACAAACTCGTTGAGAGAAATGAACATGCCTGCAGCAACCGCCACCAGCCCTTGGTACAAGCACCTCTGGCCGTGGATTATCATTGCGATCCTGAGCTGTTCGGTGACACTGAGCCTGACGATGGTGACCATTGCGGTGAAGAACCCGGACAACCTGGTCAACGACAACTATTACGAAGCCGGCAAAGGCATCAACCGCTCGCTGGAGCGCGAACTGCTGGCCCAGACCCTGCAACTGCATGCCAACGTGCAACTGGATGACGTGACCGGCGAAGTGAACCTGCGCCTGAACGGCAACAGCCGCCCCCAGACACTGGAACTGAGCCTGATCTCGCCGACCCAGCCGGAGAAGGACCGCAAGATCATCCTCACCCGCAACGACAGCGAACCGGGTCGCTACGTCGGCCAGTTGACGGACAAGATCGAAGGCCGGCGCTTTGTCGAATTGCTGGGGGTGGAGAACGACAAGACCTGGCGCCTGTTCGAAGAAGAACAGATCAACCACGATCAGGCCATCCTGCTCGGCGATGAACCGCTGCAAGGCGCTGAAGACCTGAAAAAATAGACGACTGCGCTTCGCGCAATCGCGAGCAAGCTCGCTCCCACAGTTGATCGCGGATGGCTATACACCGCCAATCCCCTGTGGGAGCGAGCTTGCTCGCGAAGAGATTTTCAGACGCCCTGAAAGCTGCGATATGTGAATACTCATGACCACTCCACAGCCTTGCTACCACTGCGCCCTGCCCGTCCCCCCTGGCAGTCGCTTCACCGCCATTGTCCTCGGTGAAACCCGCGAGCTGTGCTGCCCGGGCTGCCAGGCGGTGGCCGAAGCCATTGTCGCCGGTGGCCTGGAAAGTTATTACCTGCATCGCAGTGAAGCGTCGGCCAATCCCGAGACCCTGCCCGTCCAGTTGACCGATGAACTGGCGCTGTACGATCGCCCTGATGTGCAGCAGTCGTTCGTGCGCCATGAGGGCGACTTGGCTGAAACCACCCTGTTGATGGAAGGCATCAGTTGCGCCGCCTGCGGCTGGTTGATCGAAAAACAGCTGCGCAGCCTGCCGGCCGTGGCTGAGGCGAGGTTGAACCTGTCCAACCATCGCTTGCATGTGCGTTGGGCCGACGCCCAGTTGCCGCTGAGCACGCTGCTCGCCGAGTTGCGCCAGATCGGCTACGTCGCCCATCCGTACCAAGCCGACCAGGCGGGCGAGCAACTCGCCGCACAAAACCGCCTGGCCCTGCGCCAGTTGGGCGTGGCCGGCCTGTTGTGGTTCCAGGCGATGATGGCGACGATGGCCACCTGGCCGGAATTCAACATCGACCTCAGTCCCGAGATGCACACCATCCTGCGCTGGGTCGCCTTGTTTCTCACCACGCCCATCGTGTTCTACAGCTGCGCGCCATTCTTCAAAGGCGCCATGCGCGACCTGCGCACCCGCCACCTGACCATGGACGTGTCGGTGTCCCTGGCCATTGGCAGCGCCTACGTTGCCGGAATCTGGACGTCGATCACCGGCGTCGGCGAGTTGTACTTCGATGCCGTGGGCATGTTCGCCCTGTTCCTGCTGGCCGGCCGTTACCTGGAACGCCGGGCCCGGGAGCGCACGGCCGCCGCCACCGCCCAACTGGTCAATCTGCTGCCGGCCTCGTGCCTGCGCCTGGCGGCTGACCGCCAGAGTGAACGCATCCTGCTCAGCGAATTGCGCACTGGTGACCGGGTGCTGGTGCATCCCGGGGCGGTCCTGCCGGCTGACGGCAAGATCCTCGAGGGGCAGTCCAGCATCGACGAATCGCTGCTGACCGGCGAGTACCTGCCACAACCTCGACAAGTGGGCGATGCGGTCACCGCGGGCACACTGAATGTCGAAGGCGCCTTGACCGTCGAGGTGCTGGCCCTCGGGCAAGATACCCGTTTGTCCGCCATCGTGCGGCTGCTGGAGCGGGCCCAGGCCGAGAAACCGCGACTGGCGGAAATCGCCGACCGCGCCGCTCAATGGTTCCTGCTGTTCTCCCTGGTCGCGGCGGCGGCCATCGGCCTGTTGTGGTGGCAACTCGATGCCTCGCGGGCTTTCTGGATCGTCCTGGCGATGCTGGTCGCCACCTGCCCCTGCGCATTGTCCCTCGCCACGCCGACCGCCCTCACCGCGGCCACCGGCACCTTGCACAAACTTGGCCTGCTGCTGACACGCGGCCATGTGCTGGAAGGCCTGAACCAGATCGACACGGTTATTTTCGACAAGACCGGAACCCTCACCGAAGGCCGCCTGGCGTTGCGCGCCATTCGGCCGTTGGCGGCCCTCGACAGCGATCAATGCCTGGGGCTGGCCGCGGCCCTGGAAAACCGCTCGGAACACCCCATCGCCCGAGCCTTCGGCCGCGCGCCAATGGCCGCCGAGCAGGTGCACAGCACTCCGGGGCTGGGGCTGGAAGGCCTCGTGGCCGAACAACGCCTGCGCATCGGCCAGCCCGGTTTTGTCTGCGAACTGAGTGGCGCCGCCGTGCCGCAAATGCCGGACGAACCCGGGCAATGGCTGTTGCTGGGCGACGAGATCGGACCATTGGCCTGGTTCGTCCTCGATGACCGCTTGCGCGCCGATGCTCCGGCCCTGCTGGCGGCCTGCAAGGCGCGGGGTTGGCGAACGCTGCTGCTGTCGGGCGATAGCTCACCGATGGTCGCCAGCGTCGCCGCCGAGCTGGGCATCGATGAAGCCCGCGGCGGCCTGCGCCCGGACGATAAACTGGCGGTATTGCAGCAATTGCACCAACAGGGCCGCAAGGTGCTGATGCTCGGCGATGGCGTGAACGACGTGCCCGTGCTGGCGGCGGCCGACATCAGTGTCGCCATGGGCTCGGCCACCGACCTGGCCAAGACCAGCGCCGACGCCGTGCTGCTGTCCAACCGCCTCGACGCCCTGATCCATGCCTTCAACCTGGCCCGGCGCACTCGCCGGGTGATCGTCGAGAACCTGGTGTGGGCAGGGCTGTACAATGGCCTCATGTTGCCGTTCGCCGCCCTCGGCTGGATTACGCCGGTGTGGGCCGCGGTCGGCATGTCCATCAGTTCGTTGACCGTGGTGTTGAATGCCCTGAGGCTAACGCGTCAGCCCAAGGCGCAGGTTTTCGCCGCCACGCCCGATACCCGCCCGCTGCCGGCCTGAGCCGCGCGGGCATGGAGTTCCGACATGCCAGCTCTTTACGTGATGATCCCGGCCGCGCTGCTGATCGTGGCCATCGCCGTGTACATTTTCTTCTGGGCCGTGGACAGCGGCCAGTACGACGACCTCGACGGTCCGGCCCACAGTATTCTGTTCGACGATCAGGACCCGAACCACAAGGCAGCGGTGGACGAAGCCAGTGGCGAGGCCCGCCAGCCGGACGACAAGGCCCCGCCCCATGCTTGACCTGGCGCCACTGCTGGTTTCGGCCGTCATCCTTGGCCTGTTGGGCGGCGGCCACTGCCTGGGCATGTGCGGCGGCCTGATGGGCGCCCTGACCCTGGCGATTCCCAAGGAACAGCGCAGCCGCCGCTTTCGGTTGCTGCTGGCGTACAACCTGGGGCGGATCCTGAGCTATGCCACCGCCGGGTTGCTGATCGGCCTGGCCGGCTGGGCTGTGTCCAACAGCCCGGCCGCGATGATCATGCGGGTGCTGGCCGGCTTGCTGTTGATTGCCATGGGCCTGTACCTGGCGGGCTGGTGGAGCGGCCTGACCCGCATCGAAAGCGTGGGGCGTGGCCTGTGGCGGCACATCCAACCCGTCGCCAACCGCTTGCTGCCGGTGTCGAGTCTGCCCCGGGCCTTGCTGCTCGGCGCCCTGTGGGGCTGGCTGCCGTGCGGGTTGGTCTACAGCACCCTGCTCTGGTCCGCCAGCCAGGGCAATGCTCTGGACAGTGCCTTACTGATGCTCGCCTTCGGCCTGGGCACCTGGCCGGTGCTGCTCGCCACCGGCCTGGCCGCCGAGCGCATCACCGCCCTGCTGCGCAAACGCAGCGTGCGCATGGCCGGTGGGCTGCTGGTGATTGTCTTTGGCGTCTGGACATTGCCAGGGCCGCATCAGCATTGGCTCATGGGGCATTGACCAGCCCTGTGGCGAGGGAGCTTGCTCCCGCTGGCCTGCGAAGCAGGCCTCAACAATCCTCAGGCAGAACGCATCCACAGATATAGCGACTGCTGCGCAGCCGAGCGGGAGCAAGCTCCCTCGCCACGGGTTTGAGCTGTCTGGGCTGACATCATCCTCGACAACTCCCCATGCCCGTTGACACAAATCAAAACGGCCTCGTGCCCAGCCCCCTAGACTCGCCCCATGCCAGCCTACCCGGGGAACACCCGCATGCTCGACGCCATCCGTTGGGACTCAGACCTGATCCGCCGCTACGACCTGGCGGGACCACGCTACACCTCGTACCCGACTGCGGCGCAGTTCGGCGGCCAGGTGGGCACCTTCGACCTGCTCCATGCCCTGCGTGACAGCCGCAAGGCCCGGCGGCCACTGTCGCTGTATGTGCACGTGCCGTTCTGCGCGAACATCTGCTACTACTGCGCCTGCAACAAGGTCATCACCAAGGACCGTGGCCGCGCCCACGCCTATCTGCAACGCCTGGAACAGGAGATCCAGCTGATCGGCTGTCACCTGGACCCCACCCAGCGCGTGGAGCAGCTGCACTTTGGCGGCGGCACCCCGACGTTCCTCAGCCACGACGAGCTGCGCCAACTGATGGCCTCGCTGCGCCAGCACTTCAATCTGCTGGGCGACGATTCCGGCGACTACGGCATCGAGATCGATCCCCGGGAGGCCGACTGGTCGACCATGGGGCTATTGCGTGAACTGGGCTTCAATCGGGTCAGCATCGGCCTGCAAGACCTCGACCCGGCGGTGCAGCGTGCCGTCAATCGCCCGCAAAGCCTGGAAGAAACCCGCGCCGTGGTCGAGGCTGCCCGGACCTTGCAATTCCGTTCGATCAACATCGACCTGATCTATGGACTGCCCAAGCAGACCCCGGACACCTTCGCCCGCACCGTCGAGGAAGTCATCCACCTGCAACCGGACCGGCTCTCGGTGTTCAACTACGCCCACCTGCCGGAACGCTTCATGCCCCAGCGGCGCATCAACAGCCAGGACTTGCCGAACCCGGAGCAAAAACTGGCGATGCTACAAGACACCATCGAACAGCTAACCTGCGCCGGCTACCGCTACGTGGGCATGGACCACTTCGCCCTGCCCGACGACGAGCTGGCCATCGCCCAGGAAGAGGCCACGTTGCAGCGCAACTTCCAGGGCTACACCACCCATGGGCATTGCGACCTGATCGGCCTCGGCGTGTCGGCCATCAGCCAGATCGGCGATGTGTACTGCCAGAACAGCAGCGACCTGAACCATTACCAGAACACCCTCGCCAACGGGCAATTGGCGACCAGTCGCGGCCTGATCTGCAATACCGACGATCGGTTGCGACGCGCGGTGATCCAGCAGTTGATCTGTCACTTTCATCTGGCCTTCGCCGAGATCGAGCAACGCTTCAATATCGATTTCCGCGGTTACTTCGCCCCGCTTTGGCCGCAATTGCGGGCGATGGCCGAGGATGGGCTGATCAAATTGGATGACACCCACATCCAGGTATCGCCCGCTGGTCGCTTGCTGGTGCGATCGGTGTGTATGGTGTTCGACGCCTATTTGGAACAACATAATCGGCAGCGTTTCTCCCGCGTTATCTGAGCGCGACAATTTGACGAGGAAAGCGCGCTAGTCGGAGTGCCTGCACTGGGGTACCCTTACGTCTTATGTGTGTTTTCCCACAAGGATTGAAGAAATGTCCGAGCCAGTCAAACTGCGCGCCCACAACCAGGCCCACTGCAAGGATTGCAGCCTGGCGCCTCTGTGCCTGCCACTTTCATTGAATCTGGAGGACATGGAGGCGCTGGACGAAATCGTTAAACGGGGCCGTCCGTTGAAAAAAGGTGAATTTCTGTTTCGCCAGGGTGACACCTTCGATTCCGTCTATGCGGTGCGCTCGGGCGCCTTGAAAACCTTTAACCTGAGCGACGGCGGCGAAGAACAGCTCACCGGTTTCCACCTGCCCAGCGAACTGGTGGGCCTGTCGGGCATGGACACCGAGACCCATCCGGTCTCGGCCCAGGCGCTGGAAACCACCTCGGTGTGCGAAATTCCTTTTGATCGCCTGGACGAGCTGGCCATCCAGTTGCCGCAACTGCGTCGCCAGTTGATGCGGGTCATGAGCCGGGAAATCCGTGACGATCAGCAGATGATGCTGCTGCTCTCGAAAAAAACCGCCGACGAGCGCATCGCCACGTTCCTGGTCAACCTCTCGGCGCGCTTCCGCGCCCGCGGGTTCTCGGCCAACCAGTTCCGCCTGAGCATGTCGCGCAACGAAATCGGCAATTACCTGGGCCTGGCGGTGGAAACCGTGTCCCGGGTGTTCACCCGTTTCCAGCAGAACGAGTTGATTGCCGCCGAAGGCAAGGAAATTCACATCCTCGACCCGATCCAGCTTTGCGCCCTGGCCGGCGGCTCGATCGAAGGCTGATGGACGAGCGCGGCTGAGGGATTGGCCTCGCCGCGCTATACTGCGCCGTTTGCAGCCCTGCCAGGACACTTCCACGATGGTCTTTGACTCCTTCGACATCAAATCCCTGATCCGTCCCGTGATCGACTTCCCCAAACCCGGCGTGATCTTTCGCGACATTACCCCCCTGTTCCAATCCCCGACCGCCCTGCGCCTGGTCATGGACAGTTTCGCCCACCGCTATGTCGAGGCCGAGTTCACTCACATTGGCGCGATGGATGCCCGGGGCTTTCTGATCGGCTCGATCCTGGCCTATCAGTTGAACAAGCCGCTGATCCTGTTTCGCAAGCAAGGCAAGCTGCCGGCCGACGTGCTGGCCGAGGGTTACCAGACCGAATACGGCGAAGCCTTCCTTGAAGTGCATGCCGACAGCCTGTGCGAGGGGGATTCGGTGGTGATGTTCGATGACCTGATCGCCACCGGGGGCACGCTGATCGCCGCCGCCAACCTGATCCGCCGCATGGGCGCCAAGGTCCACGAGGCCGCAGCGATCATTGACTTGCCGGAACTGCTCGGCTCCCAGCGTCTGGAAGACATGGGGATTGCGACGTTCTGCCTGACGCAGTTTTCGCTCAGCGAAAAATAATTACCGAGTGAGTAACCCTGTGGGAGCGAGCTTGCTCGCGATAGCGGTGTGTCAGCAAACATAGATATCGGCTGATCTACCGCCATCGCGAGCAAGCTCGCTCCCACAGGGGATTGTGTTGCTGCTGTTACAAAGCGATCGGCTTGCGCCCCGCAAACGAATGCGCCAACGTCCCGCCATCTACCAGTTCAAGCTCCCCACCCAGCGGCACGCCGTGGGCGATGCGGGAGGCGATCAGGCCTTTGTTGTTCAACAACTGGGCGATGTAATGGGCAGTGGCTTCGCCTTCGACCGTCGGATTCGTGGCGAGGATGACTTCCGTAAACGTGCCCGCCTCTTCGATCCGCACGATCAGCTGTGGAATGCCGATGGCTTCAGGCCCCAAGCCGTCGAGCGGGGACAAATGGCCCTTGAGCACGAAATAACGGCCACGAAAACCAGTCTGTTCCACCGCATACACATCCATCGGCCCCTCCACCACGCAGAGCAAGGTGTCGTCCCGACGCGGGTCGGCACATTGCGGGCAGAGGTCGTCTTCGGTGAGGGTGCGGCATAAGCGGCAATGCCCCACGCCTTCCATGGCCTGGCTCAAGGCCTGGGCCAGGCGCGAACCGCCGCTGCGATCACGCTCAAGCAATTGCAACGCCATGCGCTGGGCAGTTTTCTGACCCACACCCGGCAACGTTCGCAGGGCATCGATCAGTTGGCGAATCAAAGGGCTGAAGCTCATGGAGGAAATGTCCGACATAACAACGAGACGCGGTTTATACCCGCGCCTCCGATTAGCGTCAAATACTCAATCCTGCGCGACCCGCACCACCAACTTGCCGAAGTTGCGTCCTTCCAACAGGCCGATAAACGCCTGTGGCGCATTTTCCAGGCCATCGACCACGTCCTCGCGGAACTTGACCTTGCCATCGCGCACCCAAGGGGCCATGGCACTGATGAACTCCGGCTGACGGTCACCGTAGTCATCAAACACAATAAACCCCTGAATCCGCACGCGCTTGGTCAGCAAGGTGCGCTGCAGTTGCGGCAAGCGATCCGGGCCGCTCGGCGCCTGATGCTCGTTGTAGGACGCGATCAGGCCACAGAGCGGGATCCGTGCCTTGGCGTTGAGCAACGGCACGACGGCATCGAAGACCTTGCCGCCGACGTTTTCGTAATAGATATCGATGCCCTTGTCACAGGCCCGCGCCAGTTCCTCGGCAAAATTTTCGCTCTTGTGATCGACACAGGCATCAAAACCCAGCTCGTCGACCACGTACTTGCATTTTTCGCTGCCGCCCGCGACGCCGACCACACGCAGGCCCTTGATCTTCGCCACCTGGCCGACCACCGAGCCCACGGCACCCGAGGCGGCCGCGACCACCAGGGTTTCCCCGGCCTTGGGCTGGCCAATGTCCATCAGTCCCATGTAAGCGGTCATGCCCGGCATGCCCAGTACACCCAAAGCCATCGACGGGCTGGGCAACCCCGAGGGGATGGGCATCACGTTGCGCCCGTCGCTGATGCTGTGGCTCTGCCAACCCGTGGCGCCCACCACCAGATCACCCTCCTGGAATTTCGGGTGCGTCGAACGTTCCACGCGGCTGACAGCGCCGCCGGTCATCACTTCATCGATTTCCACCGGAGCGGCGTAGGAAGGGCCTTCACTCATGCGCCCGCGCATGTAGGGGTCCAGGGACAGGAACAGCGTCTTGAGCAGGATCTGCCCTTGTGCCAGGTCCGGCAGGGTCACGTGCTCCAGGCGGAAATTGTCCGGGGTCGGGGCGCCGTGGGGGCGAGAGGCCAGGACGATGCGCTGGCTGGTGGTCGATGCTTGTGACATGAAAGCGTCTCCTTGATCGTTGAGTGGCACGTATAGGGAGCAGACCATTATCGGGGGCGCGGCGTTCGATGTTTGTTCAGTCGCACCGTGGTGGCTGCATCGCGAGCAAGCTCGCTCCCACAGGGAAGCCGTGGTGGACATGGATTTTGTTATCGCCCTGAAACACTGTGGGAGCGAGCTTGCTCGCGATGGCAACTTCATTGCCTCCACTTATCTGGAGCAGAAACAAAAATGCCAGGCGCGATGCCTGGCATTGTGTGTAGCCCATCCCGACCGGGATGGCGAATCAGAACGGCAGTTTCATGCCCGGCGGCAACTGCATGCCAGCGGTCATGCCGGACATCTTGTCCTGGCTGTTGGCTTCGATCTTGCGCACCGCGTCATTGACGGCGGCGGCGAAGAGGGCTTCGAGCATTTCCTTATCATCTTCGCTCAGGCCTTCGACCACGCTTGGGTCGATGCTGACGCGCTTGATGTCGTGGCGACCGGTCATGACCACGGTCACCATGTCGCCGCCGGATTTGCCGGTGACTTCGGCGTTGGCCAGTTCTTCCTGCATCTTGGCCATTTTTTCCTGCATCTGCTGCGCCTGCTTCATCAGGCCGGCCATGCCACCTTTCATCATGGGAATCACCTCGAAAGTACTTGGATAAACAACGCGCCCGACCCGTTCGGCCCGGCGCCTTCAGTTATGAGCCCTGGGTGACCGGGGCTTCGACAGGTTCGATAGTATCGTGACGGACCACGGCGCCGAACTGTTGCATCATCTGCTGGATGAATGGATCACTGTGGATCGACTCCTCGGCTTCACGCTGACGGTCGGCACGGCGACGGGACGCGGCCTGGGCCGGGGTCTCCTGCTCGGGCTTGATCAGCTCGATGGTCAGCGTCAGGGTGCGCTGGTGGTACTGGTTCAGCGCATCGTTGAGGCGACGTTGCTGGGTCGCGTTGAACAGTGCGCTGTGGGCCGGGTCCAGGTGCAACAGCCAGTGGTCGCCTTCCACGGCCATCAGCGTGCAGTTGGCCGCGATGCTGCCAGTCATGCCGCTGATCGGCAGTTTAGGGAACAGTTCCAGCCATTGCAGGGCCAGCCCGGTGGCCGGCATCGCCGCCGGTTCCGGCTCGGGCTCCGGGGCCGGCTCAGCGGCGTGCTCGCTGGCCAGGTCGTCCAGGTAGCTGTAGGCCGAATCCATGTCCGGCTCGATGTAATCCTCGTCCAGCGGCGGCTCGTCGTCCAGGTCGATGCCTGGCGTGGCGACATCGACGTCGGCCACCGTCGGCTCGGGCACGGGTGCGGCGACCCACTCAGGCGCATCGGGCACCACGCTGTCGGGCGTCGGCAGCGGCATCGGCGGCAACTCGGGCTGCTCGGCGACCGTTTCCAGCACGGGCTCGACGACCGGCTGCTGGACCACTTCCGGCTCGACCGGGTCATTCCAAGGCAGGTCGACGACTTCTTCAGCGACGGGTTCGGGCAACGCCTCGACGACCGGCTCGGGTTCCGGCTCAGGCGCCGCGACCACAGGTACTGGCGCCGGAATCGGTTGGGGTACAGGTGCCACCGCTGCCGGCACCGAAGCCACTGCCGGCGCAACGACGGGCGCGGCAGCCACTGGCTTGGCGGAATCAGCTGTGGCCTGGCTGATCCCCACTGGCTTTAGCGTTTGCCTCGGGGCGTCCGCCGTGTCGGCTGGCCGGAACGCCAGCATGCGCAGCAGAACCATTTCGAAGCCGCCTCGCGGATCCGGCGCCAGGGGCAGGTCGCGACGGCCGATCAGGCCCATCTGGTAATAGAACTGTACGTCTTCGGCCGGCAGTGCCTGGGCCAAGGCCAGTACGCGATCACGGTCGCCATGGCCGTTGTCGACGCCGTCAGGCAGGGCCTGGGCGATGGCGACACGGTGCAGCACGTTGAGGATTTCCGAAAGCACGCCATTCCAGTCCGGCCCCTGCTCGGCCAGGTGACGCACCGCCTCGAGCAGCGCCTTCGCGTCGCCTTCGATCAGCGCATGCAAGACGTCATAGACCTGGCCGTGGTCGAGGGTTCCAAGCATGGCCCGGACATCGGCGGCCATGACCTTGCCTTCACCGAAAGCGATGGCCTGGTCGGTCAGGCTCATGGCGTCGCGCATCGAACCATCGGCGGCGCGGCCCAGCAGCCACAGGGCATCGTCTTCGAACGGCACGTTCTCGACGCCCAGTACATGGGTCAGGTGCTCGACCACCCGTTCCGGCGTCATGTTCTTGAGGGAGAACTGCAGGCACCGCGACAGAATCGTTGCAGGAAGTTTCTGGGGGTCGGTGGTCGCCAGGATGAACTTGACGTAGGGCGGCGGTTCTTCGAGGGTCTTGAGCAGCGCATTGAAGGAATGGCTGGAAAGCATGTGCACTTCGTCGATCAAGTAGACCTTGAAGCGCCCGCGGCTCGGGGCGTACTGCACGTTATCGAGCAGTTCACGGGTGTCTTCGACCTTGGTGCGGCTGGCGGCGTCGATCTCGATCAGGTCGACGAAGCGGCCCTCGTCGATTTCCCGGCAGACCGAACACTCGCCACAAGGTGTCGAAGTGATACCGGCTTCACAGTTCAGGCACTTGGCAATGATCCGCGCGATGGTGGTCTTGCCCACGCCCCGGGTACCGGTGAACAGGTAGGCATGGTGCAGCCGCTGGCTGTCCAAGGCATTGATCAGAGCCTTGAGCACATGGGTCTGGCCGACCATTTCGCGGAACGAGCGCGGACGCCATTTACGTGCAAGAACCTGATAACTCATCGAAAACCGTCGCAACGAAGGAACATAAGCGGCTAATGCTAGCGGAGCAGGGGCGAAATTGCATCCGGTGTGCTCGTCTAATCTGACTAAGCTTGGACTTGGGACTCGGTTGTCGACACGGTTTTGTACAGTCAGGAGAGTTTATGCGCTCAGCCATGGGGGCTTTGCTGTTGTTGGGTACCGGTTGTTTTGCCGAGGAAGGCCCCTTGCGTTTCGCCATTACCGACGGTTGGGCAATGCCCCTGGTGCAGATCGAACGAGGTCGCCCGACCCAGGGCATCATTCCCGACATCATGATCAGCCTGGCGACCCAGGTAGGCAGGCCGGCGCAATTCCACGTCCTGTCCCGCGCCCGGCTCGATGGCGCCATGAAACACGGCGAAATCGACATGCGTTGCTACGTCAGCCCCGACTGGGTGAAGGACAGTGGCGATTACCTGTGGAGCATCCCGTTGTTTTTCCAGCGTGACCTGATCGTTGCCACGGCCAGCCCCCCTGTGGCGGTAACACTGGCCACGTTGCCGGAACAACCCATCGGCACGGTGCTCGGCTATACCTACCCAACCTTGCAACCCTTGTTCGACCGCAACCAACTGCACCGCGACGACGCCCGCAGCCAGGAACAAGTGCTGGCGAAACTGCTGGCCGGGCGTTATCGCTATGGGATCAGTAATCAGTGGGCGCTGGACTGGTTCAATCAGCGCCATACCGAAGATCGACAACTTCATGAAGTGGCTGTGCTTCAGGAACAGCAGTTGAGCTGTTACGTGCGCGACGATCCAAACATTCCAGCACAACGCATCCTGAGGACCTTGCTGAACATGAAAACATCCGGGGAAATCGACGCGATCATCCAGCTTTACACCGGCCGCAGTGAAGCATCGCGGGCCAGGAGCGAGACGCCCTCGCCCTGATCGACTGGCCGTTGCTGCCATTGCGACGGCGGGATAAATCCCTGCACCCAGGCCGGTATCTGTTCGGGCGGCATGGGCCGGGCGATGAAATAACCTTGTGCCACCTCGCAGCCCAGGCTCAGCAACAGTTGGCCATGCTCCAGGCTGTCCAACCCCTCGGCGACCACCTCGCGACCAAACGCCCGGGCCAAGCCGATCACCGCCTCGGTCAGCGCCAGGTCGTCACGGTCATCGAGAATGTCGCGCACGAAGGTCTTGTCGATCTTGATGGTTTGCGTACGCAGGTGCTTGAGGTCGTTGAGCGAGCAGTAGCCGGTGCCAAAACCGCCCAGGGAAAACCCCACGCCCAACGCCTGGCAGGCCTGGAGACAGGCGCTGACGTGGGCAAGGTTCTCCACGGCGACGGATTCGACAATCTGCAGATCCAACAGGCGTGGCGGCACAGCCGGATGCTGCTCCAATACCTGCCGCAGCCGCTCGACAAAATCCGCCCGCTGGAAATGCCGCGCCGAGATATTGATGCTCACCGGCCAGCCCTGCCCCGCTTGCTGCCATTGCTGCAACTGGGTCAAGACCTGTTCCATGACCCACTCGCCAATCTCGACGATCAGGTCCGTTTCCTCCACCAGAGGCAGGAACTCCCGAGGCGGCACCAGGCCACGTTGCGGATGCTTCCAGCGCAGCAGTGCCTCCAGCCCGACCACGGTGCCATGACGCATATTGACCTTGGGCTGGAAATGCAGCCGCAACTCGTTATCGGCCAGTGCCTGGCGGACCCGTTCGACAGTCTGGTAAGTGGCCCGTACCTCCTTGTCCCGGGACACATCGAACAAGTGGAAACGATTGCGACCGCTTTGTTTGACCACGTACATCGCCTGGTCGGCGTGACGCAACAAGGTCTCGGCGTCTTCGTTGTCCCATGGGAACAGCGTGACGCCAATACTGGCGAAAACCTTGATGTCCTTGCCGTCAATGGCATACGGCATGGAGACGGCGATCAACACCCGGTTCAACGCGGCATGCAACTCTTCCATCCCACGCACATGGCGCAGCACCAGTACGAACTCGTCCCCGCCCAGCCGCGCCACCACGTCCTCGCCACGCACGATGCTGCGCAGGCGCCTGGCGACCTCCACCAACAGTCGATCACCGCTGGCGTGACCATAGCCGTCATTGACTGCCTTGAAGCCATCGAGGTCGAGCATGCACACCGCCAAGGGCAGGTTTTCCGCACGGGAAAACTCCAGGGCCTGGTCCAGCAAATCCGACAGATAAGTACGATTGGGCAGCCCGGTCAGCACATCGTGACCAACCCGCCATTGTAATGAATGCAGCAAGCGACGCTTTTCGCTGACGTCGAAGCGAATCGCCAGGTAGCGCTCGATTTGGCCTGTCTCGTCGTCGATCACCGGCACCAGGGTGGTGTCGACCCAGTGCAGCGTACCGTCCTTGGCCCGGTTGCAGATTTCCCCTTTCCAGACCTGGCCCAGGGCAATGGTGCGCCACATGGCGCTGAAGAACTCGCCAGGGTGCTGGCCGGAATTGAGCAGGCGATGGTTCGCACCCAGCAACTCATCGCGCCGGTAACCAAAAAGGCTGCAAAATTGATCATTGACGTAGGTGATGCGCCCGCTCAGATCGGTCTCGGAAAAAATCGCGGCGGCGTCAACGGCCCTGCGGTACTTCTTATCCATCGAAGCAGTCATCCATGAGTCAGGCTCATTTGTCGCGCGCGGTTGCACCGCCTTCAAGACAGGCGAAAATCAACTAGGCTCAAACACTCTGAGAGAAACTGGAGCGCGGGCCCTGGCGGCGCCAAGGGAGGGCTCAGCCCTTGCCTTGTATCGTGGCAAGAACACAAGGCCCGGTCCCTGCACATACCTCGGCTTCGAAAAGCAGGTCACCAAATACCCGTGCCAAAGGCCGATTCTACGAAACACATCACATTTTGCAAAGCAAGGTGATGGATCACGCGGTTGCCTAATGCGAAAATCTATCGTTAAGTTCTTGATTCTAAATGGGAATTAAGCGATGCAAATTTCAAGTTTGGGTCCAGCCATCAGACGCTACCGCAAAGTAGCGGGGCTTACTCAGGCTGAACTTGGCGAAAAAACCGGTTTTGACCCTAAAACCATCAGCCGCTTCGAAACCGGCACCTACACCCCCAGCATCGAAGCCTTGTTCCTGCTTGCCAACGTGCTGGATGTGCAGATGAAGGCCTTTTTTGCCGACATGGCCGATGAGGACGAACAGCGGGCGTACCTGTTTGGTGTCATACATAAAGCCACCCCGAAGGACCTGGGAAAGCTGATCGCAGCGGTCGACCAGGCCTTGTCCAAGCCTTGATGCAGTGAAAGAGAAACCTGGCCTGTCGATACGAGACAGGCTGGGCTTCTCTTTGCTCGCTCGCCCAATCCCGAGGGTGACGCAAGACACAATGTCACGTTGACATCGCTTGCCACGAACCTCGACTATCAACGCGTTGATTCCTGCGTCCCCATGACGCCTACGACTCGTCGACACAATAAAATCCCAGGGAACACTGTGCATAAACTTTCGATCATTCTTGCCTCGATACTCGCCACCGGCTGTACCGCCAAATACGCGCAACAAGAGGTATTTCCCAACCCGGGAAAACTTGATCGGCAAATGCCCGTCACCATCGCCACACCGATCGACGGCCGCTACGAAACAACGCCCTACCCTGCCTCCGGCGATATGACAGCTGCCGCTGTCAAAACAGCCTTCTCTTATTACACCAACCGTGTGACGGTCATGGGCTCGTGTCGTGAATTGAGCTGCCTGAGACAGAGCAACCCTTCGGGCTACTACGTCATCCCGGAAATCCTGCATTGGGAAGAACGCGCCACGGAATGGTCGGGCCTCCCCGACAAGATTGAGGTGAAGCTCGCCATTTATGGCCCGACTGGCTCACAGCCGCTGGGGTCTGCGATCTTGTCCGGTAAAAGCAAATGGGCGACTTTCGGCGGGGATCATCCGCAGGATCTTTTACAAGAGCCGATTGCTGAGTACGTGAAGGCTCAGTACTGACGACAGGCCGCGGTCCTGTCGATGCACAGGGCCGGCCTCCTTGTTGAGGTTGACACTCGGTTGCCCTGTCTGGCCAAAGACCGGACAGCAGAACGCACCGATCGGTACCGATCAGCAAAACAACAAGAAATTTTGAATTGGCAAACCTTGCGAATGAAGGCCTGGGCGTTATGGAGGCAACCCCACCAGCCACACCCCGGCACACAATGTTCCCGCTGTGGCTGCTTCCTTCCGGATCTGACCAGGTTCACGGGTAATCGTTGCGGGGGGACCGATGGGGTCACCATAACGACGCCCACCTGACGGCGAGCCGCGCCATTGTACCTATCTGGCAAGAAGTTACAACCGTTCGTGCCGGATAAAAAAACTGAAGAGGTTCAAGCACTTGCTGTGGGAACCCAGCTTGCCTGTGATGGCGCCGACACATTCGGCATGGGTTCTGGCTGACCAGCCGCTATCGCGAGCAAGCTCGCTCCCACAGGGGATCTGAAGCGAACACTGGATCTGTGAACACTAGAGACCCCATGTGAGAGCCGAGCTTGTTCGCAATGACGGAGGCTCATTCATCGATTCACCGCCATCGCGAGCAGGCTCGCTCCCACAGGGAACCTGTAGTGAAGTTGTAACAGACTGAACCTTTCAACCAACGACTAATGACTAACTACGACCTTAAATCATGGTTGATATTAAATAATCGGTCACGACGAAGTATTACAAACTACCACTGGACAGAACGCCCCAAACTCACCACTGGAAGCTTGCGCCCGAACTTGAACATTAAAATAGACCGGCCGGGCGCCGCCACTGACGCCTATTTCATGTCGGTACCAACCGCGCCCGTCCGGTTTCACTTGGGTTGCAGGAACAAACTGCGGCTGCCCAGTTGCCACCGCAGTGACTTTAAACGTATGAGCCGCTATCTGATCGGGCCGAGCATTATCCGAGATTTGCCAAGCCAATATAATGCTGTATTTGCTTTGTCCGGCCTGGGCAAGCCGCCGAGGCGCATTGGGAATGGTTGTCGCTTTATCCACGTCATCATGTTTCATAGTATTTTCCTTAATAAATATAGCCATCATCCATGGCGGCCTTAGGGTAAAGGAAAACTTGAATATGAAACTACTATCAAAACAAATAGCATTACTTTAACTTGGCCCAGCGCCCTTATCGAGAATCGACGATGTAATCTGGCGAACAAACACCTGCTAGTTACATCAGCACCTCATCCGCCCGACCACCCTCCTCCTGGATCACCAGATGGATGAAATGCAGCTTGGTGATCACCGCCGCGGGTACGACGAACGGATAGAAATCCGGTTGGCCCATGCTGCGGGACAATTCGTTGAGCATGCCGGCCAGCTCGATCCAGGCGTTGACGAACGAGAGGAACGCCGCACCGCCTGTGTGCTCGGCGTCGTACAAGGTTTCGGGCGGGAACGGTTGGTAGTCGAAATCCATCTCCCGGGCACTCATGCCGAAGCCCAAGGCGGTGTCCACCGCGTCCATCATGTGCAGGTAATGGGCCCAGGTTTCCGCCCAGTCCTCCCACGGGTGCATGGTGGCATAGGCGCTGACGTAGCGGGTTTGCCAATCCAGCGGCGCGCCTTGCTGGTAGTGCCGCTCCAGGGCTTCGGCGTAGCTGGCGCGCTCGTCACCGAACAGTTCGCGAAAAGCCTCGAGCCAGTGGCTGTTGGCAATCAGCCGGTCCCAATAGTAATGCCCCACCTCATGACGAAAATGCCCGAGCAAGGTGCGATACGGCTCGCGCATCTGCTGGCGCACGTATTCACGATGGGCGTCGTCCGCCTCTTTGATGTCGAGGGTGATCAGCCCGCTGGCATGGCCGGTCATTGGCGATTTGCCGTCGGGGTCGACGCCGATGAAGTCGAAAGCCAGGCCGATAGTTTCGTCGACGGTTTTCGGGATGACCGGCAAGCCGAAGGTAATCAGCTGCGCGACCAGCCGACGCTTGGCGGTCTCGACCTTGCGCCAACGCTCAGGGTTTTCCGGAATCGACAGGTCGGGGATGGTGCGATTCAGGCTGCAGGCGATGCACAGGGTATCGCGCCCATTGTCCGGCAGCAGCCAATTGCAGGCAGCCGGGGTGTCGAGGTTGGCGCAACGGCGGAACAGCCCGGCGTGCGGATCGGCATCCAGCGTCCAGGTGTCGGGCTGCTCACCGGGTTGCAAGGACGACAGGCGACTCTGCTCGGGTTGATACCCCAGGGCCGCCAGGCAGGCCAGGCATTGGCTGTTGCGAAAGAACAACGACTGGCCGCAGCGGCACGACCAGACCTTGCTGTTACGTGACCGATCGCCCAGGAACGGCGCGGCGATGCGTGAGCTCAGTTGTTCGAAGAAGCGGTACATGGCGATCTCTCCCTGGAGCCTGCAAGACTAGATCACCTTACGTTCATGATCGTTCCAAAGCGCTGCGTCATAGCGCCGATCAACCGTGGCGAGGGAGCTTGCTCCCGCTCGGCGGCGCAGCCGTCGCAAAACCGGCCAATGCGGTCCACCAGGAGGATTGGGTCGCCCCGATTGGGGCGGCTGCGCCACCCAGCGGGAGCAAGCTCCCTCGCCACAAAAAGCCGAGCACCCTCAGAGTGCGACGCCATGCCCTGTCAGGAAATCGACAAAGGCTTGTTCATCCAGCACCTTGAGCCCCAGCTCATTGGCCTTGGTCAGTTTCGAACCCGCCCCCGGCCCGGCCACCACACAATGGGTTTTCGCCGACACGGAACCGGCGACCTTCGCCCCCAGGCTCTCCAGCTTGTCCTTGGCAACGTCGCGACTCATCAGCTCCAGCGAACCGGTCAGCACCCAGGTGTGCCCTGCTTCGGGCAAGCCTTCGACGACTTTCCTCTCGCTTTGCCAATGCATACCGAAATCGCGCAACTGTTGTTCCGCTGCTTCGGCCTGCTGACGGTTGGCAGCAATGGCGAAAAACTCGCGTACGGCGTTGGCCTGCTTTTCCGGCAGCGCCTGGCGCATGTCCAGCCAGTCGGCGCTCATCACCCCTTCGAGGGAGCCGAACTTGTCCGCCAGTTTCTGCGCCCCGCCCGGTCCGACCGAAGGAATGTGCAGCTTGTCGAGAAAGCCGCCCAAGGTAGTGCTGGCGGAGAACTCGGCGCCCAACTCGCCCTGATCCTGGATCTCGAGACCGTGACGCAGCAGGTCCTTGATCACCTGGCGATTGTGCGGGTCTTCGAAGAAGCTGTGGATCTCGTGGGCGACTTCCAGGCCGACGTCAGGCAAGTACGTGAGCACCTGGGGCAACGCCGCCTGCACGCGCTCCAGCGAACCGAGGGAGCGGGCCAGGACCTTGGCGGTCTCCTCGCCCACGTCCGGGATGCCAAGGGCATAGATGAAACGCGCCAGGCTCGGTTTTTTGCTGTCGACGATGGCGGCCAGCAGGTTCTTGCTCGACAGTTCGGCGAAACCTTCCAGGTCGACCACCTGTTCGAAGGTCAGGGCATACAGATCGGCAGGCGAACCCACCAACCCCTCATCCACCAGTTGCTCGACGCTCTTCTCGCCCAGGCCTTCGATGTCCATGGCCCGACGCGAGACGAAATGGATAATCGCCTGCTTGAGCTGCGCGCCACAGGCCAGGCGACCAACGCAGCGGTACACCGCACCTTCGCTGACGGTTTCACGGCCCTTGCTGCGTTTGATCAATTGCGTGCGCTCGACGTGGGAGCCGCAGACCGGGCATTGCTGGGGTACTTCCACCGGGCGGGCGTTTTCCGGGCGGCGCTCGGTGACGACCTGCACCACCTGCGGGATCACATCCCCGGCGCGACGGATGATCACCGTGTCGCCGATCATCACGCCCAGGCGCGCCACTTCGTCCATGTTGTGCAAGGTGGCGTTGGCCACGGTCACGCCAGCGACTTTTACCGGTTTGAGACGGGCCACAGGGGTCACCGCCCCCGTGCGGCCGACCTGGAACTCGACGTCGAGCAACTCGGTGAGTTCTTCAGTGGCGGGAAACTTGTGGGCGATGGCCCAACGCGGTTCCCGAGCGCGGAAACCGAGCTCGCGCTGCGAGGCGATGCTGTTGACCTTGAACACCACACCGTCGATCTCGTAGGGCAGCGCGTTGCGTCGCTCGCCGATGTCACGGTAGTAATCCAGGCATTCATCGATGCCGTGGGCCAGCTTCAACTCACGGCTGATGGGCATGCCCCAGGCCTTGAGTTGCTTGAGATTGCCGATATGGGTGTCGGCGATGTCCGACGTCACCTGGCCGATGCCGTAGCAACAGAACTCCAGGGGACGGTTGGCCGTGATCCTGGAATCGAGCTGACGCAGGCTGCCGGCCGCCGCGTTGCGCGGGTTGGCAAACGTCTTGCCGCCCACCTCCAACTGCGTGGCGTTGAGACGCTCGAAGCCGGCCTTGGACATGTACACCTCGCCGCGCACTTCCAGCAGCGGTGGCCAACCAGTGCCTTGCAACTTGAGGGGAATGTTGCGCACGGTGCGCACATTGACGCTGATGTCCTCGCCCGTGGTGCCGTCACCGCGGGTGGCACCACGCACCAGCATGCCGTCCTGATACAACAGGCTGACCGCCAGGCCATCGAGCTTCGGCTCGCAGCTGTATTCCACCGCCGCGCCACCACCCAGCAAATCGCCCATGGGCAGGTCGAGACCTTCCGTCACCCGGCGGTCGAATTCACGCATGGTGGTTTCATCGAAGGCGTTGCCCAGGCTGAGCATCGGGATCTCATGGCGCACCTGGCTGAACGCCGACAGCGCCACGCTGCCGACCCGCTGGGTCGGGGAATCGCTGGTGACCAGTTCCGGGTGCTGCTCTTCCAGGGCCTTGAGCTCGTGGAACAGACGGTCGTACTCGGCGTCCGGGATGCTCGGTTCATCGAGGACGTGGTAACGGTAGTTGTGCTGGTCCAGCTCGGTGCGCAGCTGTTGGATGCGGGATTCGACGGCATTCATGGGGTGTTCTCTCATAAAGCAAAAGAGCAGCCTGGGCTGCTCATTTTTTCAAGACTTTTTTGGGGGGGCTTCGCCCCCAGCGGGAGCAAGCTCCCTCGCCACAAAAAGCCCTAGCCATAAAGACTCTGGCGACTTTAGCGCTTCTGCGTCAGTGCCCGGCGCTCGAATTCGACGATGCGCTGGCGGTAATGCTCGATGGTCTGGGCGGTCAGCACGCTGCGCTGGTCATCCTTCAGTTCGCCATTGAGCTCCTGGGACAGCTTGCGAGCCGCGGCCACCATCACGTCGAAGGCCTGTTTGGGATGACGCGGGCCAGGCAGGCCGAGGAAGAAGCTCA
The DNA here is from genome assembly GCF_057655955.1 of Pseudomonas sp. Soil_N_39. Classification (NCBI taxonomy): domain Bacteria; kingdom Pseudomonadati; phylum Pseudomonadota; class Gammaproteobacteria; order Pseudomonadales; family Pseudomonadaceae; genus Pseudomonas; species Pseudomonas sp. Soil_N_39. Next base: position 90,390 of record NZ_JBDGLI010000009.1, on the reverse strand, counting down.
CCGCCGGCGTGCTGAAATGATCGATGTCGTCCAGATCGAACACACCGGGCTTGACCGCGTTGGCCATGGAGAACAGCACCTCGCCGTTGCCGGCCATGCTTTCGTGACGGTGAAAAATGTCCATCTCGCCGAAACGCAGGCCGCTTTCGAGGATGTTCTGCAGCAACGCCGGGCCCTTGAAGCCGGCCGGGTCGCGGCAGATGACGCTGATCACCAGCACTTCTTCAGCCTGGGCCTGGTCCTTGTCGACGCTCGGGGTCTTGCTCTCGTCCGGGAAGTCGCCGTCGCGACTGCTGAAGCTCGGCCCGCCATCCAAGTCGAGGTTCAGGTTCAAATCACCCTGGGACGGCTCGCTGTTGCGCTTGCCGCGCTTGGAACCTGTCTCCCGTGGCTCACGGGCAGGCGCGCTCATCGACGGCAAGTCGTGTTCATCCAGCTGCGGCTCCTTGTGGGTGTCCAGCACCCGCGGCGGGCCCAGCAGTTCGGCGCTGTCATCCTCATCGGGCAGGTTCGACAGGCTGCGATCCAGGCGAAACTTCAGTTTCCCCTTGCCGCCGCGCATGCGACGCCAGCCGTCGAAAAGAATACCGGCAATGACAATGATGCCGATGACGATCAGCCACTCGCGCAGACCGATTTCCATGTAATCCCGTGCCTCTATAAAAATGCTGAAAAATAAGGGGCTTAGCTATTTGCAAACCGCTTTAAAACGTGGCGCCAACTCTATGTTCTGAATGGCGTTTTGCCCACGCATACGAAAAATTGACATTAAACTAGCACGACCAAAGATAACTTTACACCGTCTGTCGCATAGGCTTGTGCCCAATCTGTGAATTGAACATCAGCCACCAGGGTAAAAAATACCTACAGCGTTCGAAGCAGAAGCCCTACAACCGGTTCTTCAGGCATCCACCAGAGCCATGGCCTCCTCCACATCCACCGCCACCAGTCGCGAACAGCCCGGCTCGTGCATGGTCACCCCCATCAACTGATCGGCCATTTCCATGGCGATCTTGTTGTGGGTGATGTAGATGAACTGCACCGTTTCAGACATCTCCTTCACCAGCCGTGCGTAACGGCCTACGTTGGCGTCGTCCAATGGCGCGTCGACTTCGTCGAGCATGCAGAACGGCGCCGGGTTCAATTTGAAAATGGCAAAGACCAGGGCCAGCGCTGTCAGCGCCTTTTCGCCGCCGGAGAGCAAATGGATGGTGCTGTTCTTCTTGCCAGGAGGACGCGCCATGATTGTCACCCCTGTATCGAGTAAATCTTCGCCCGTCAGTTCCAAGTAGGCGCTGCCACCACCGAAAACTTTTGGAAAAAGTGCCTGCAAACCGCCGTTGATCTGATCAAAGGTATCCTTGAAGCGGTTGCGGGTTTCCTTGTCGATCTTGCGGATGACGTTTTCCAGGGTCTCCAGCGCTTCCACCAGATCATCGTTCTGGGCGTCCAGGTAGCGCTTGCGCTCGGACTGCTGCTGGTACTCGTCGATGGCCGCCAGGTTGATTGCCCCCAGGCGCTGGATGCGCTGGGCAATGCGTTCCAGTTCTTCCTCGGCATCCTTCTCGTTCGCTCCGGCCACCAGCGTGGCGAGCACGCCATCGAGGTCGTAGCCGTCTTCCAGCAACTGGTCCTGCAAGGCTTTGCGCCGCACCGTCAGGGCTTGCCACTCCATGCGTTGCTGTTCCATCTGGCCGCGGATCAGTTGGGATTGCTGCTCGGCCTGGCTGCGGCGCTTTTCGGCGTCGCGCAGTTCGCGGTCGGCGTCCTCCAAGGCGATCTGCGCGGTCTTGAGTTCTTCGTCGACGCTCATGCGCTTGTCGAGCAACTCCTCGAGCTTGAGACGCAGCTCTTCCAGCGGCGCCTCGCCCTCCTCCAGATTGAGGCTTAACTGCTCGCGTTTTTCGGTCAGGCGCTCGGACTGCATTTCCAGCCGTTCCAAGGCCTGGCGCGTGGAATCGTGCTGGGCCTTGAGCGAGCCCAGGCGCACCGCCAACTGATGGGCATGGTCCTTGTGCTGGCGCGCTTCCTGGCGCACCCGGTCCAGGCGCTCACGCAAGCTGTCACGCTGGGCCAGCAGCAACTCGCGCTGCTCGGTGTCCAGCGCCATGGCATCGAGGGCTTCTTGCAGTTGCAAGCGCGCCTCGCCGATCTGTTCGTGCTCCAGCGCCCGCTGCTCGCCCAGTTCGGCGATCTCTTCATCGAGGCGGGTGCGGCGCAGCGCCAGTTGTTCAACCTTGGCCTTGCCGGCCGACAACTGCGCCTTGAGCTCGCCTTGCTGGCGCGCTTCATCCTGCAACAGCCGCCGCAGGTGCTCGCGGCCGTTCTCCTGCTGACGCTGTTGCGCCCGCAGGTTTTGCAATTCGGTTTCCAGGGCTTCGACGCTGGCCTCACGCTCTTCGCGCTCGGCGCCCAGGCGCTGAATTTCCTGGCCGCGGGCGAGCATGCCGCTTTCGGCTTCGCTGGCCCGGCGCACCCGCAGGAAATGCCGGCCAACCCAATACCCGTCACGACTGATCAGGCTTTCGCCGGCCGCCAATTGCCCACGCAGGGCCAAGGCCTGTTCAAGGCTGTCCACCGGTTTGACCTGCCCGAGCCAGGGCGACAGGTCGACCTGGGCCTCGACCTTGTCCAGCAAGCTGCCGGGGATTCGCACGCCGTCGCCGGCCGGGCTGAGCAGACGCAGATCGCCCTGGGTGAAGCCCGACAGGTCGAAGCCGCCGAAGTCATCCACCAGCACCGCTTGCAGGTCGGCCCCCAGCACGGTTTCCACCGCCAGCTCCCAACCGGCATCGACCTTCAGGCCCTCGGCCAGTCGCGGACGCTCGGCCAAGTGCTGGTCGCGCAGCCATTCGGCGGCGCCAGTGCCCGGATCCAGCGCCGCTTGCTGCAAGGCCTCCAGCGAAGCCAGGCGCCCATTGAGCCGCTGCAACTCACCCTGGCCCTGCTGCTGGTTCTGCAAGGCCAATTGCAAGGCCTGGCGCAGTTGCTCAAGGCGTTCGACTTGGGCGTCTTCGCTGGCCTGCAGGTCTTCGAGGGTGGCTTCGCTGGTCGCCAGCTGCTCGCTCAGTTCCAGGATCGCGGCGTCTTCCGGGTCAGCCGCGAGCAACGCGCGTTCTTCGGACAAGCGGCGCTGACGTTCGGCCAGGCGCTCCATGCTGCTTTCCAACTGCTGGATGCGCGACTGCTGGACTTCAGCCTGACGCCGCGGCTCGGCCGAGGTCAGGTTGAAACTATCCCACTGCTCTTGCCAGCCATGCATGGTCAGTTCGGCTTCTTCCAAGGCCGCGGCAGCCTCTTCGGCGGCGGCGCTGGTGATTTCCTGCTCCGGCGTCAGCCTGTCCAGCTCTTCGCCGAGGGTCAACAGCAGGGTGCGGTCGTGGCCCAGGTGGGATTCGGTTTCCAGGCGCGCCCGCTCGGCTTCCTTCAAATCATCCTGCAACTGCCGCAGCCGTTGCTGCCCATGCTGGATGCTCTGCTCGACCCGGGCGATGTCACCCCCCACGGAATAGAAGCGCCCTTGCACCAGATTGAAGCGCTCGGACAGATCATGGTGGCCGTCGCGCAGGCGCTCGATGGCGGCGTCTGCATTACGCTGCTCGGCCACCAGGGCTTCGAAGCTGACTTCCTGGTTGCCGATGATCGCCTCACGCTGGCCGACCTGCTCGTTCAACGCCTGCCAGCGCAGGGCCGACAGTTGGGCCTTGAGCTGGCGCTCCTCGCCCTTGTATTCCTGGTACTTTTTCGCGGCCTCGGCCTGACGGTGCAGACGTTCAAGCTGGCGTTCGAGTTCTTCGCGCAGATCGGTCAGGCGTGCCAGGTTTTCGTGAGTGCGACGAATGCGGTTTTCGGTCTCGCGCCGTCGCTCCTTGTATTTGGAAATACCGGCGGCTTCTTCGATGAAATTGCGCAGGTCTTCGGGCTTGGCTTCGATCAGCTTGGAGATCATGCCCTGTTCGATGATCGAGTAGCTGCGCGGGCCCAGGCCGGTGCCGAGGAAAATGTCGGTGATGTCGCGACGCCGGCACTTGGTACCGTTGAGGAAATAGCTGTTCTGGCTGTCGCGGGTCACTTTGCGACGAATGGAGATTTCCGCATAGGCCGCGTATTCGCCCACCAGGGTGCCGTCGGAGTTATCGAACACCAGCTCGATGCTCGCCTGGCTCACCGGCTTGCGACTGGTGGAGCCGTTGAAGATGACGTCGGTCATCGACTCGCCGCGCAGGTTCTTGGCCGAACTTTCGCCCATCACCCAGCGCACGGCGTCGATGATGTTCGACTTGCCGCAACCATTGGGCCCGACCACCGCCGCCATGTTACTGGGGAAGTTCACCGTGGTCGGGTCGACGAAGGATTTGAACCCCGCCAACTTGATGCACTTGAGCCGCACGTCAGGCCGCCGTCAGGGCAGCAACCACCAGATCGCAACTGCGCTGGGCGTAAGCCGTGAGCACGATGCGGATCTGCGGCAAATCACGGGCCAGCACGGCGGCGAGCAGGCGCTGGAACAGGTCGAGGAATTCGCTCATTTCCGCCTTGCGCTGCTCCAGGGCCAGGAAATAGGCGCGGCTCATGGCCGGTTGCAGGTTCTCGACGGTTTCCTGCAGGTACGGGTTGTTGGCAAACGGATAGGCGGCGCGCATCACGCTGAAGCTTTCATCGACGAAAGTGCGAATGTCCTGGCGTGCGTAGGCGTCCTTGAGACGCTGCTGGATCGCCACGAACGGCGCCATGTCGGCCTGTTCTTTCCAACCATGGGCCACGGCGTTGCCCAGCAGGATGTACAGCTCGCTCATCAACGCGCAGAGGCTGCGCACCTTGTGCTCGGTGAGTTCGGTGACGTGGGCGCCACGGCGCGGCAGGATCGCGATCAAATGGCGTCGCTCCAGGATCAGCAAGGCCTCGCGGACCGAGCCGCGGCTGACGTTGAGCGCCAGCGTGACCTTCTGCTCCTGGATGCGCTCTCCCGGTTTCATTTCGCCGCGAATGATGCGTTCGGCGAGGTGATGGGCGATTTGCTCGGCGAGGCTGTCCGGGGCCTTGAACGTCATGGTTGTCCTTCAAACTCTTCGATTTGCACAAGCGGCGCAGTGTAGCGCACTCAATACGTCATGGCGCAGGGCCTGTAGCGGGTTTTTGGCACGATTCAAGCAAAAAAGTTTGAGCCTTCACCTTGAAACCAAACCTGTGGAAGAACCTGTGGGAGCGAGCTTGCTCGCGATAGCGGTCTGTCAGCTTGCATCCATACTGAATGTACCGCCGTCATCGCGAGCAAGCTCTGCTCCAACAGGGTTCTACAGTGTCCATAGATGGTTGTTTATCGACTAGACGGATTTTCTTGACCCTTAAGTCAGAAAATCGTTGACCGAAAAGTCAGACCTGATAAATTCAGGCTCACGTCGATACAACAATAATGAGTCTGCGAGGCCTTCCGTGATCCAGTTTTTACTCAACCAGGAACTCCGTAGCGAGCACGCCCTGGACCCGAACCTGACCGTGCTCAACTATTTGCGCGAACACGTTGGTAAACCAGGCACCAAGGAAGGCTGCGCTAGTGGCGACTGTGGTGCGTGCACCGTGGTGGTGGGCGAATTAGAAACGGACGCGAATGGCCGCGAACGCATTCGCTACCGCAGCCTCAATTCGTGCCTGACCTTCGTCTCGTCCCTGCACGGCAAGCAACTGATCAGCGTCGAAGACCTCAAGCACCAGGGCCAATTGCACAGCGTCCAGCAAGCCATGGTCGATTGCCACGGTTCGCAGTGCGGCTTCTGCACACCGGGCTTCGTCATGTCGCTGTTCGCCCTGCAAAAAAACAGCGAACGACCCGACGCCCACCAGGCCCACGAAGCCCTGGCCGGCAACCTGTGCCGTTGCACCGGCTATCGGCCGATCCTGGCCGCCGCCGAGCAGGCCTGCTGTGACAAGCCAGCGGACCAGTTCGACGCCCGCGAGGCCGAGACCATCGCCCGCCTCAAAGCCATCGCCCCGACCGAGACTGGCGAGCTCAACAGCGGCGACAAACGCTGCCTGGTGCCACTGACCGTGGCCGACCTGGCCGACCTCTACGACGCTTATCCCCAGGCGCGCCTGTTGGCCGGCGGCACCGACCTGGCCCTGGAAGTCACCCAGTTCCACCGCACCCTGCCGGTGATGATCTACGTGGGCAACGTCGCCGAACTCAAGCGTGTCGAACGCTTTGACGATCGCCTGGAGATCGGCGCCGCCACGGCGCTGTCCGATTGCTACGGGGCCCTGAAAGCCGAATACCCGGACTTTGGCGAATTGCTGCAACGCTTTGCCTCGCTGCAAATCCGCAACCAGGGCACCCTGGGCGGCAACATCGGCAATGCCTCGCCGATTGGCGACTCGCCGCCCCTGCTGATCGCCCTCGGTGCGCAGATTGTGCTGTGCAAGGGCCAGACCCGTCGCACCCTGGCCCTGGAAGACTATTTCATCGACTACCGGGTCACCGCCCGCCAGGAAAGCGAATTCATCGAAAAAGTCATCGTGCCCCGGGCCAGTGCCGAACAGGCGTTCCGCGCCTACAAGGTGTCCAAGCGTCTGGACGATGATATTTCCGCGGTGTGCGCGGCGTTCAACCTGCGCATCGACAACGGCGTGGTCCGCGATGCCCGCGTGGCCTTCGGCGGCATGGCCGCCACACCGAAACGCGCCAAGCATTGTGAAGCCGTCTTGATCGGTGCGCCGTGGACCGACAGCACCGTCGAACGCGCCTGTATCGCCCTGGCCGAGGACTTCACACCGCTGTCGGATTTCCGCGCCAGCAAGGAATACCGTCTGCTCAGTGCCCGCAACCTGTTGCGCAAATACTTCATCGAACTGCAAACGCCGCACATCGAGACTCGGGTGACCGCTTATGTCTAACCATCACGCCGTAGAGAAGACCCAAGCCGAACTGGCCGAACTGTTCGCCCGCGACCTCACCACTGGCGTGGGCCGCAGCGTCAAGCATGACAGCGCCGCCAAGCATGTGTCCGGCGAGGCGCAGTACATCGATGACCGCCTGGAATTCCCGAACCAGTTGCACGTCTATGCCCGGCTTTCGGACCGCGCCCACGCCCGGATCATCCGCATCGATACCGCGCTCTGCTACGCCTTCGAAGGCGTGCGCATCGCCATTACCCATGCAGACATCCCGGGGCTGAAGGACATCGGCCCGCTGTTGCCCGGCGACCCGCTGCTGGCCATCGATGATGTGCAGTTCGTCGGCCAACCGGTGCTGGCCGTCGCCGCCAAGGATCTTGAGACGGCACGCAAGGCGGCCATGGCCGCAATCATCGAATACGAAGACCTGGAACCGGTGCTGGACGTGGTTGAGGCCTTGCGCAAGCGGCATTTCGTGCTCGACAGCCACACCCACCAGCGCGGCGATTCGACCACAGCGCTGGCAAGCGCCGAACATCGCATTCAAGGCTCGCTGCACATCGGCGGCCAGGAGCATTTTTACCTGGAAACCCAGATTTCCTCGGTGATGCCCACCGAAGACGGCGGCATGATCGTCTACTGCTCGACCCAGAACCCCACCGAAGTGCAGAAACTGGTGGCCGAGGTGCTGGGCGTGTCGATGAACAAGGTCGTGGTGGACATGCGCCGCATGGGCGGCGGCTTTGGCGGCAAGGAAACCCAGGCCGCCAGCCCCGCGTGCCTGTGTGCGGTCATCGCACACCTCACTGGTCAGCCAACCAAGATGCGCCTGCCCCGCGTGGAAGACATGCTGATGACCGGCAAGCGCCATCCCTTCTACATCGAATACGACGTGGGTTTCGACAGCACCGGACGCCTGCAAGGCATCGCCTTGGAACTGGCCGGCAACTGCGGTTGCTCGCCGGACTTGTCGGCCTCGATTGTCGACCGGGCGATGTTCCACGCCGACAACGCCTATTACCTGGGCAATGCGACCATCAACGGCCACCGCTGCAAGACCAACACCGCGTCTAACACCGCTTACCGGGGTTTCGGCGGCCCCCAAGGCATGGTCGCCATCGAAGAGGTGATGGATGCCATTGCCCGGCATCTGGGGCTCGATCCGCTGGCAGTGCGCAAGGCCAACTATTACGGCAAGACCGAACGCAACGTCACCCATTACTACCAGACCGTCGAGCACAACATGCTCGAGGAAATGACCGCCGAGCTTGAACAAAGTAGCCAGTACACCGAGCGCCGTGAAGCGATCCGTCGCTACAACGCAGGCAGCCCGATCCTGAAAAAAGGCCTGGCGCTGACACCGGTGAAATTCGGCATTTCGTTCACCGCCAGCTTCCTCAACCAGGCCGGCGCCTTGATCCATGTCTACACCGACGGCAGCATCCACCTCAACCACGGCGGCACCGAAATGGGCCAGGGCCTGAACACCAAGGTCGCTCAGGTGGTGGCCGAGGTGTTCCAGGTGGAAATGGACCGCGTGCAGATCACCGCGACCAACACCGACAAGGTGCCGAATACCTCGCCCACCGCGGCCTCCAGCGGCGCCGACCTGAACGGCAAGGCGGCACAGAATGCCGCCGAAACCATCAAGCGGCGCCTGGTGGAGTTCGCTGCGCGGCAGTACAAGGTCAGCGAAGAAGACGTGGAATTCCACAACGGCCATGTGCGGGTGCGCGATCACATCCTGACGTTCGAGGCCCTGGTTCAGCAGGCGTATTTCGCCCAGGTCTCGCTGTCGAGCACCGGCTTCTACAAGACCCCGAAAATCTACTACGACCGCAGCCAGGCCCGTGGCCGGCCGTTCTATTACTACGCCTATGGCGCGGCCTGTGCCGAGGTGATCGTCGACACCCTCACCGGCGAGTACAAGATGCTGCGCACCGACATCCTCCACGACGTCGGTGCCTCGCTGAACCCGGCCATCGACATCGGCCAGGTCGAGGGCGGCTTCATCCAGGGCATGGGCTGGCTGACCATGGAAGAGCTGGTGTGGAACGACAAGGGCAAGCTGATGACCAACGGTCCGGCCAGCTACAAGATCCCCGCCGTAGCCGACATGCCCCTGGATCTGCGGGTCAAGCTGGTGGAAAACCGCAAGAACCCCGAAGACACCGTGTTTCACTCCAAGGCCGTGGGCGAACCGCCGTTCATGCTCGGCATCGCCGCGTGGTGCGCCATCAAGGACGCCGTGGCGAGCCTGGGGGATTACCGGCACCAACCGAACATCGATGCGCCAGCGACACCGGAGCGGGTGTTGTGGGGGTGTGAGCAGATGCGGGGGCTAAAAGCGCTCAAGGCCGAGAAGGCTGAAGCCGAAGTGGCTTCGCTCTAGACCGCGGCGCGGCCATCGCGAGCAAGCTCGCTCCCACAGGGGATTTGTGAATACCGACCCAATGCGGGAGCGAGCTTGCTCGCGATGAGGCCCGAACAGACAACAGAGATGTCGAGGTGAATATGTACAACTGGATCAGCGCCCTCGCCGACCTGCAAACCCGCGGCGAACCCTGCGTGCTGGTGACGATTATCGAAGAGCTCGGCTCCACCCCGCGCAACGCCGGTTCGAAGATGGTCATCAGCGCCAGCCAGACATTCGACACCATCGGTGGCGGGCACCTGGAATACAAGGCCATGGAAATCGCCCGGAACATGCTTGCCAGCGGCCAGCAGAACACCCATCTGGAGCGCTTCAGCCTCGGTGCGAGCCTGGGCCAGTGCTGCGGCGGCGTCACCGTGTTGCTGTTTGAACCCATGGGCCAGGTCCAGGCGCAGATCGCCGTGTTCGGCGCCGGCCATGTCGGCCGCGCCCTGGTGCCGCTGCTGGCGAGCCTGCCCTGCAAGGTGCGCTGGATCGACTCGCGGGAAGCGGAGTTCCCCGAACACCTGCCCCACGGCGTGCACAAGATCGTCACCGAAGAGCCACTGGATGAAGTCGACGAATTGCCCGCCGGCAGCTACTGCATCGTCATGACCCACAACCACCAGCTCGACCTGGAACTGAGCGCCGCGATCCTCAAGCGCAACGACTTCGCCTACTTCGGCGTGATCGGCTCGAAAACCAAGCGGGTCAAGTTCGAACATCGCCTGCGCGATCGTGGTTTCGACAGCAGCACCTTGCAACGCATGCGTTGCCCGATGGGCATCGGCGAAGTCAAAGGCAAGCTGCCTGTGGAAATCGCCATCTCCATCGCCGGCGAAATCATCGCCACCTATAACGCCGATTTCGGCCAGCACACCGTGCGCGCCGAACCGATTGCCAAGCTGCTGCCGGCTTCGCGCCGCAGCCAGGCGAACCGTTGAACACTCGTTGAGAACTCCCATGCCCCTGACACGCAAAGCCTACCGCGCCGCCCTGCTCCACAGCCTCGCCGACCCGGCCGAAGTCGGTATCGAGGCGTCCTATGAATATTTCGAAGACGGTTTGCTGGTGGTGGAAAACGGCCAGATCAGCGCCATCGGCCACGCCCACGACCTGCTGCCCACCCTGGCGGCGGATATCGAAATCGCCCACTACCCGGACGCGCTGATCACGCCGGGTTTGATCGACACCCACATCCACCTGCCGCAAACCGGCATGGTCGGCGCCTATGGCGAGCAATTGCTGGACTGGCTCAACACCTACACCTTCCCCTGCGAGAGCCAGTTCGCCGACAAGGCCCATGCCGAGGCGGTGGCGGATATTTTCGTCAAGGAACTGCTGCGCAACGGCACCACCACCGCGCTGGTGTTCGGCAGCGTGCATCCGCAGTCGGTGAATGCGTTTTTCGAAGTGGCCCAGAAGCTCGACCTGCGGATGATCGCCGGCAAGGTGATGATGGACCGCAACGCCCCGGACTACCTGACCGACACTGCCGAATCCAGCTACACCGAGAGCAAGGCGCTGATCGAGCGCTGGCACGGCAAGGGCCGGCTGCACTACGCCGTGACCCCGCGTTTCGCCCCCACCAGCACCCCGGAACAACTGGCCCTGGCCGGTCAGTTGCTGGGGGAATACCCCGACTTGTACATGCAGACTCACATCAGTGAGAACCTGCAAGAAGTGCAGTGGGTCAAGGAACTGTTCCCGGAGCGCAAGGGCTACCTGGACGTCTACGATCACTACCAACTGCTCGGCGAGCGCTCGGTGTTCGCCCACGGCGTGCACCTGTGCGATGACGAATGCGCGCGCCTGGCCGAGACCGGTTCGGCCATTGCCTTCTGCCCGACCTCGAACTTTTTCCTTGGCAGCGGCCTGTTCAACCTGCCGATGGCCGAGAAGCACAAGGTGAACGTAGGACTGGGCACAGACGTGGGTGGCGGCACCAGTTTTTCGCTGCTGCAAACCCTGAACGAAGCCTACAAGGTGATGCAGCTGCAGGGCGCACGGCTGAGCCCGTTCAAGTCGCTGTACCTGGCCACCCTCGGCGGCGCCCGGGCCCTGCGCCTGGAGGACAAGATCGGGACGTTGCAGCCGGGGACGGACGCGGATTTCCTGATATTGGACTACAACGCCACGCCGCTATTGAGCTATCGCCTCAAGCAGGCCAAGGACATTGCCGAGCGGTTGTTCGTGTTGATGACGCTGGGGGATGATCGGACGGTGGCGCAGACTTATGCGGCGGGTCGGTTGGTGCATCAGCGCTAGATTTCAGCGTCTGTTGGATTGCCATCGCGAGCAAGCTCGCTCCCACAGTGGATTTGTGTCGTTCACATACCCCTTGTGGGAGCGAGCTTGCTCGCGATTGGCGGCACGACTGATTCAACCCATCAAAGCTTGGCCGTCGACCGCCCCGGTTTCTTGCTCTGCAACAAATGCGAGAACACCGCGTGCAAGTCATCCGACGCGCTTTCTTCGTCGAGGTTGAGCTTGCTGTCGATGTGGTCCATGTGATGCATCATCAGGTCCACCGCCAATGTCGCATCGCGCGCCTCGATGGCGTCGATCAACTGCGTGTGTTCGTCGTAGGAACAGTGGGACCGGTTGCCGCTTTCGTACTGGGCGATGATCAGCGACGTCTGGGACACGAGGCTGCGCTGGAAACTGATCAGCGGGGCGTTCTTCGCCGCTTCGGCCAGCTTGAGGTGGAACTCGCCCGACAGACGGATGCCGGCACCGCGGTCACCGCGGGAAAAACTGTCGCGCTCGTCGCTGACCATCTGCCGCAGCTCAGCCAGTTGTTCGGCGGTAGCGTGCTGCACCGCCAACTCGGTGATCGCCCTCTCCACCAGGCGCCGGGCCATGAACACCTGGCGGGCCTCTTCGACACTCGGGCTCGCCACCACGGCACCGCGATTGGGCCGCAGCAACACCACGCCTTCGTGGGCCAGGCGTGACAACGCCCGGCGGATGATCGTGCGGCTGACCCCGAAAATTTCCCCCAGCGCCTCTTCGCTCAACTTGGTACCGGGCGCCAGGCGTTGTTCGAGGATGGCCTCGAAGATATGCGCATAGACAATATCGTCCTGGGTTCCGCTGCGGCCGGCTTTACCAGCTCGCGGTTGTTTCTTGAGGGGCTGCAACTGTTCGTTCATGGGCACTCGAGTCGGGAGAACTGCGGCGAATTGACCGTGACTGTAATACGGCACAGCGGGTCGCTGGCAAGTATCGCGTAAAAAACAGCTCGATTGTACACAACCTCTGATGGCAACACGACTGTACGGCTGTTTGCGGGCATGGCTGTATTGCAATCGCTCACAGGGTTGAGTTTAGGCTTAAACCCACAATTCTGTGACACCTGTGGGAGCAAGGCTTGCCCGCGATAAAGCTGACGTAATGCCTTGGAATCGAGGCGTTCTCATCGCGGGCAAGCCTTGCTCCCACAGACGCATAACCTACAACAAGGAACACCGCCCACCATGACCGAAGTCACGACCACACCACTTCGTCCATTGGCCGACACCTCGCCTTCGGCCATCGTCGCCGGGTTCATCGCCATGATGACCGGCTACACCAGCTCCCTGGTGCTGATGTTCCAGGCCGGACAGGCGGCAGGGCTCACCAGCGGGCAGATTTCCTCGTGGATCTGGGCGATTTCCATCGGCATGGCGGTATGCACCATCGGGCTGTCGCTGCGCTATCGCACGCCGATCACCATCGCCTGGTCGACACCCGGCGCGGCGCTGCTGATCACCAGCCTGGGCGGTGTGAGTTACGGCGAGGCCATCGGCGCCTATATCACCTGTGCAGTCCTGGTGACGATCTGCGGCCTGACCGGCAGTTTCGAGCGTTTGGTCAAGCGCATTCCGGCCTCGCTGGCGGCGGCGTTGCTGGCGGGCATCCTGTTCAAGATCGGCAGCGAGATCTTCGTCGCCACCCAGCATCGCACCGGCCTGGTGCTGGGGATGTTTTTCACCTACCTGATCGTCAAGCGCCTGTCGCCGCGCTACGCGGTATTGGCGGCACTCTTGATCGGTACGGCGCTGTCGGGCCTGCTGGGGCTGTTGGACTTCAGCGGCTTTGCCCTGGAAGTCGCGACGCCGGTCTGGACCACGCCGCACTTTTCCCTGGCGGCCACCATCAGCATCGGCATCCCGCTGTTCGTGGTGGCGATGACCTCTCAGAACATGCCTGGCATCGCCGTGTTGCGGGCCGACGGTTACACCGTGCCGGCCTCGCCGCTGATCACCAGCACCGGCATCGCCTCGCTGCTGCTGGCGCCGTTCGGCTCCCATGGCATCAACCTGGCGGCCATCAGCGCGGCCATCTGCACCGGCCCCCACGCCCACGAAGATCGCAACAAACGCTACACGGCGGCGGTCTGGTGCGGGATTTTCTACGGGATCGCCGGGGTGTTCGGCGCGACGCTGGCGGCGTTGTTCGCGGCGCTGCCCAAGGAACTGGTGCTGTCCATCGCCGCGCTGGCGCTGTTCGGCTCGATCATCAATGGGTTGAGCATCGCCATGAGCGAAGTGAAGGAACGGGAAGCGGCGCTGATCACCTTCATGGTCACGGCGTCGGGGATGACGCTGTTCTCCATCGGTTCGGCGTTCTGGGGGATTGTGGCGGGGGTGTTGACCTTGCTCATCCTGAACTGGCGCAACGCCTGACAGCTTTTAAGAGCATCGCGAGCAAGCTCGCTCCCACAGGGAATTTGTGTCGTTCACATCACCACTGTGGGAGCGAGCTTGCTCGCGATGGCGACCTGAAGGACAACACCTACCCAACAGACAGGCACAAAAAAACCGGCGCCCAAACGGGCTGCCGGTTTTTGAACATCAAGCGACCGGATTGATCGGCTTTTCCGGGTACCAGACGTCCATCAGCGGGCTGACTTCCACGCTGGTCAGCTCAGGACGCGCCTTGAGCCAGGCTTCAACGGCAGCACGCTGCTCTTCGGTGACCGAGCCACGCTTCTGCAGGCAAACCAGACCGTAGTCGTCGCCGCCGACGTAGCCCAGGCCATTGGCTTCCATGGCTTCTTTCAGGAAAGCGTCGAGGAAAGCGTCAATAGCCTCATCGGCCAGATCTTCTTTGAAATCCAGGTTCAGTTCGAAACCCAGCTCTTGAAATTCATCCACGCACAGTTTTTTGCGCAGACGCTGGGAACGGTTAGTCGCCATTGGAACAATCCTCATAAGTAATAACGGCCGGCACTTTACCAGTTTGGCTCGTCGATTGCCCGACTGATCGGGGCGTATCGGCCTACCGTCGGTAAAAAATAGCAGCCGAAGGGCTCAGGCACGGCCCAAGCCGTTGCGGCTTGGGGCATAATGCCGACACTTTCATGACCGTTGAGGACGTTCATTTTCATGTCCTCGTTTTTTCCCCCTCGCCCGTAGGGTTCTATTTCAAATGATCAAATCTTTGCGTCCACTGCTTCTGGCCAGCCTTCTTCTTCCCCTGGCCCTCCCTGTCACCGCCCACGCCGCCACGATCAACACTGCCCTGTCGCCCAACGTGCAAAAGGCCCTCAAGGCCAGCAAGCTGCAGAACGACGCCCTGTCCCTGGTGATGGTGCCGCTCAATGGTCCCGGCACCCCGACCTTGTACAACGCCGACGTCTCGGTCAACCCCGCTTCCACGATGAAACTGGTGACCACCTACGCGGCCCTGGAAATGCTCGGCCCCAATCACCAGTGGAAAACCGAGTTCTACACCGACGGCACCCTCAGCGGCGGGATCCTCAACGGCAACCTATACCTCAAGGGCGGCGGCGATCCCAAGCTGAACATGGAAAAACTCTGGTTGCTGATGCGCGACCTGCGGGCCAACGGCGTGCAGCAGATCACCGGCGACCTGGTCCTGGACCGCAGTTTCTTCATCCAGCCGCAACTGCCCGAATTCAACGACGACGGCAACGACGAAAACAAGCCATTCCTGGTCAAGCCCGACTCGTTGCTGGTCAACCTCAAGGCCCTGCGCTTCGTCGCCCGCAACGACGGCGGCCGGGTCCTGGTGTCGGTGGAACCGCCGATTGCCAGCATCCGCATCGAAAATCAGGTCAAGGCGGTCAATTCCAAACAATGCGCCGGCGGCGTGCGCTACAACCCGGTGCCACAGGCGGACGGCAGCGTGACGGTGACCGTCGGCGGCCAGCTCGGTGACGGTTGCAGCTCCCAGACCTACCTGTCGCTGCTGGACCATGCCACCTACACCGCTGGCGCCGTGCGGGCGATCTGGAAGGAACTGGGCGGCAGCATCCAGGGCAAGGACCGCCTGGCCGCTACCCCGAGCAACGCCAAGGTGCTGGCCCGGGCATTCTCTCCGGACCTGGCGGAGATCATCCGCGACATCAACAAATACAGTAACAACACCATGGCCCAGCAACTGTTCCTGAGCCTCGGCGCGCAGTTCCGTAACGAAGCCGACGGCGATGACGCCAAGGCCGCGCAACGGGTGGTGCGCCAGTGGCTGGCCAAGAAAGGCATCACCGCACCGCACTTGGTAATGGAGAACGGCTCCGGCCTGTCCCGCGCCGAGCGGGTCAGCGCCCGGGAAATGGCCGCGATGCTGCAAGCCGCCTGGCGCAGCCCGTATTCGGCGGAGTTCATCAGTTCGATGCCAATTGCCGGCACCGACGGCACCATGCGCAGGCGCCTGAAGACCACCGCCATGGCCGGCGAGGCCCACGTCAAGACCGGGACCCTGAACACCGTCCGCGCCATCGCCGGCTACAGCCGCGACATCAATGGCAACACCTGGGCGGTGGTGGCGATCCTCAACGATCCGAAGCCATGGGGCGCTTCGTCAGTGCTGGACCAGGTGTTGCTGGACCTGTACCGCCAGCCGAAACTGCCACAGACGGCTTCGGTGCTCTGACCCCCGACTCACCACAGATTCAGTGGTGATCAGAGGTACAAATGTGGGAGCGAGCCTGCTCGCGATGCGGTCGGTCAGCAAACATCGATGCTGAATGACATACCGCTATCGCGAGCAAGCTCGCTCCCACAGTGGATCTGTGTCGAACACGAATGTTGGGCCCACTGAAGATCAAGTGTGGGAGCGAGCTTGCTCGCGATTCGGTCGGTCAGTTGATGGGGATGTGGCTGGCCTGACGCTATCGCGAGCAAGCTCGCTCCCACAGGGGATTTGTGTCGAGCACAGATTTTTTGCCCACTGAAGATCAACTGTGGGAGCGGGCTTGCTCGCGAAGGCGGCGTGTCAGCCAATGCAATGCTTGAATGTTACACCGCATTCGCGAGCAAGCCCGCTCCCACACCTTTCGCCCCCAGACCCGGCCAAAATGGCTAACCCAACTGCGTCTCGACCCGGTCCCGCCCGGCCTGCTTGGCCGCGTACACGCCTGAATCGGCCCTGAGCAGCAGCGCATCGGCGCCCTCCCCGGCACGCCAAGTGGCGATGCCGAAGCTGGCGGTGACAACGCCCACATCGTCGATGGGCGCAGCCCGCAAGCCTTCCCACAGCTCCAGCGCCAGAGAGTAGGCGCTGTCACTGTCAGTGTCCGGACACAGCACCACGAACTCTTCCCCACCCAACCGACAGAACACATCGGTGCGGCGCAACCGTTGGGCGATGCGCTGGCAGACCGCCTGCAACACCCGGTCGCCCACCGCATGGCCGTGCTGGTCGTTGATGCGCTTGAAGTGGTCGATGTCGAGCATGATGACCGCCAGCCCCCCCGAACCGCGCTCAACCCGGACCATCTCCGAGGTCAGCCGCTCCTGGAAATAACGACGGTTGCGAATGCCGGTCAAAGCGTCGGTCACGGACAAGGCCCGTAGTTCTTCTTCCACCCGTTTCAAGTCGGAAATATCCGAGATGTAGCCGTGCCACAACACCCCACCGCCGGGCAACTCCTCGGGTGTGGCCTCGCCGCGCACCCAGCGCAGGCCGCGTAAAGGCAATTGCACCCGGTACTCTTCCCGCCACGGGCTCAAGGTATGGGCCGAAGCACGAATCGAAGCACGGACGCGGGTGCTGTCCAACGGGTGAATACGCGAGAAAATAGCCTCGGCGTTCTGCACCAGTACGTCGGGTTCCAGCTCATAGATGTCACGAATACCGTCGCTGGCATAGATCACGCTGAAGCGATCATTGAAATCCATCTTGAACTGGTAAATCCCCCCGGGCACGTGGGCGCTGAGCTTTTTCAGCAACAGATCACGGGCCGCCAGCGCTTCGTGAACGCGCTTGCGTTCGGTGATGTCGATGCAGATCGCCAGGTGCCCGACCCACAACCCCTGGTCATCGAGCATCGGTGTAGCCAGCATGTTCACGGTCAGATGGCTACCATCGCGACGCACCAGCGTCCATTCCCGCGCCTGTTGTCCACCCTGTTCGCCGCCCTCGAGCAACATCGCGTGGCAGGTGGGAATCGGTTTGCCAAAACGCGCGCCAAGCTGGGCGGCCCGAGCCTGGAGTTCGCGCGGCACATGCAAGCTCTCCAGGGTCATGCTTTGCAGCACCTCGCAACTCGGGTAGCCGAGCATCTGTTCGGCGCCGACGTTGAAGGTGGTGATGACCCCGCGCAGGTCCGTGGCGATGATCGCGACCTGGGTCGCGGCATCCAGCACGCCGCGCAATTGGCCATGAGTACCGCGCAGCTCCTGCTCCCGGGCGCGCAGTTCACGGGTGCGTTGCTCGACCAGTTTCAAGGCCCGCTGCCGCTGGCTGACCAGCACATAGAGCAAGGCGCTGAGCAGCAGGCTGAGCAAGCCGCCGAGTATCACCAGGCTGGTGACCGAAGAATGATTGGTCGACAGGAATACCCGGCTGGGCCGTAACTCCACCCGATAGTCGTGATCGGCCAGACGTAACAGGCGGGTCGCCGACAAATCGCTCTGGCCCGGCTGGTTGCGGGATTCGAACAGCGTCTGCGCACCGTTTTCGGCAGACAGGTCCACGACCCGCATCGACAGATTGTCGTGACTGGACGCCGGCAGTCCGTCGCCCACCAGTTGCGACATACTGATAGCCGCCACCACGTAGCCGAACGGTTCATTGGCCGATTCCCTGATGACTGGCGCGACCAGCAATATTCCGTGGGTAGACACCGGGTCGCCGTCCATCAAGTCCAGCGGTTGCGAGGCCACCAGCCCGCCGCGCTGGCGAGCCCGCTGGAGGGTGGCACGGCGCAAGGGTTCGGAAAGCAGATCCAGGCCCAGCGGTGCACCGTAGGGAGTCCGGCTCTGGATGTAGAGCACCGGAACGTACTCGTCCCGTTCGGCGGCCTGCCGCAGGCCACCGTTGCCATCCGCCTCGCGGATCGCAAATTGAGCGGCTCCTTCGGCCTGCACCTGCTGTTCGAACGCTTGCCGTTCGTCGCGAAGTACCCTGGGCGCCCAGACGAAGGCCCGGGTACGGCGCAACAGCGCGTCGGCGTAGCCACGGAATTCTTGGTTGGAAACGTCTTCGGAGTTGGCAAAGAAGCGCCCGAGGCTGCCGAGGAGTAGCTCCTCGTCCTGGAATTGTTCCTCGATGCGGCTGAAGCGTTCCTCAACGTGCAACTCGAAGCGCTGGCGCAATTGCTGATTGAACAGGTTCGTCATCGCCCAGCTCAACACGCCGGTCAGGAAGGTACCGGCCAGCAGCACCAGCGAAGCCACCAGCCAGGCCGACACATCTTCGCTGATAAAGCCCAGGATTCTGGGGCGCACCTGATGCAATGCCATAAACACAACCCGCAAAGGGACCAGGCATAGATACAACCCTGGACACAGCCTAAGTTATAGCTATTCGCCATCACTTTAGCCAGCCCCAAACGAGGCTAGAAGCCCTGAATTACAAGGCTTCGTGGATCCAATCAGGCCCAGTCAACGCGCCATGATTTTCCAGGCACGGTGGATCTTGCCGTTGCGGGCGAAATCCGGATCAATCGTCTTGGCGGTGATTTCTTCCACCGCATAGCGCTCGCCGAGGTTGTCCTCGAGTTGGAACTTGCGGAAGTTGTTGGAGAAATACAGCACACCGCCCGGGGCCAGGCGCGCCATGGCCAGGTCCAGCAACTGCACGTGATCGCGCTGCACGTCAAACACGCCTTCCATGCGCTTGGAGTTGGAGAAGGTCGGCGGGTCGATGAAGATCAGGTCGTACTCGTCACGACTGGCTTCCAGCCATGCCATCACGTCACCCTGCTCCAGGCGGTTCTTGTCGGAAAAACCATTGAGCGACAAGTTGCGTCGCGCCCAGTCCAGGTAGGTTTTCGACAAGTCGACACTGGTGGTGCTCCGGGCACCGCCCTTGGCCGCGTGGACGCTGGCGGTCGCCGTGTAGCAGAACAGGTTGAGGAACCGCTTGCCGGCTGCCTCTTTCTGGATCCGCAGGCGCATCGGCCGATGATCGAGAAACAGCCCGGTGTCCAGGTAGTCGGTGAGGTTGACCAACAGCTTCACGCCGCCTTCGTTGACCTCGGTGAACTTGCCCTGGGCGCTCTGGCGCTCGTACTGCTTGGTGCCGCTCTGACGCTCGCGACGCTTGATCACCACCCGGCTCTTGTCGACGTTCAGCGCCTGGGGAATCGCCGCCAGGGCGTCGAACAAACGGGCCGAGGCCTTTTCCGGGTCGATGGATTTCGGCGCGACGTATTCCTGGACGTGAACCCAGTCGTGGTACAGGTCGATGGCCATGGAGTATTCCGGCATGTCAGCATCGTAGACCCGGTAGCAGTCCACACCTTCACGCTTGGCCCATTTACTCAGCAACTTGAGGTTCTTTTGCAGGCGATTGGCGAACATCTGCCCGCCTTCGCTCAACCGCGCCTGCTCGACCACCGGGGCCGGCGCCGGCGCCGGTTTGATCGGGTTACCGTTCTTGTTGTACTGGCGCTCTTGCGGTACTTCGGGGGCTTGATCATAGGCGGCCTGTTCGCGCTCGGCCTGGCGTTGCTCCGGAGTACGTCGCTCGCCAGTGACGAACTGGTCCGGCAGGACCTTGATCAGCAACAACTTGCACGGCAAGGCGCCGTTCCAGAACGAATACTGCTTGTGACTGCGAATCCCCATGCGCTTGCCCAGGTCCGGCGCACCGGTAAACACCGCCGCCTCCCAGTTCAGGCACGCCTGGCGCAGGCGCTCGCCCAGGTTCTGGTAGAGATAAAGCAGGCTGGCTTCGTCGCCCAGACGCTCGCCGTACGGCGGGTTGCAGATCACCAGGCCTTTCTGGTTCTGATCCGGACGCGGTTCGAAGGTGGCAACTTCGCCCTGATAAATCTTGATCCACTCGCTCAGGCCCGCCCGCTCGACGTTGTTGCGGCCCGGTTGGATGAGCCGTGGGTCGGCTTCGTAGCCGCGAATCCACAACGGCGGCTTGGCCAGCCCGGCGGCGGCGCGTTCGCTGGCCTCTTCGTGGAGCTTCTTCCACAACGCCGGCACGTGGCCGAGCCAGGCGGTGAAGCCCCACTGCTGGCGACGCAGGTTCGGCGCCATGTCGGCGGCGATCATGCCGGCTTCCACCAGGAACGTGCCGACACCGCACATTGGGTCGGCCAGCGCCCCGCCTTCAGCGGCAATGCGCGGCCAACCGGCGCGGATCAGGATCGCGGCGGCGAGGTTTTCCTTCAGCGGCGCGGCGCCTTGCTGCAGGCGATAACCGCGCTGGTGCAGGCTGTGGCCGGAAAGGTCGAGGGAGAGGATCGCTTCGCCACGGTCCAGGCGCAGGTGGATGCGCAGGTCCGGATTGAGCTTGTCGATGGACGGCCGCTCGCCCGATGGCGTGCGCAGCTTGTCGACGATGGCATCCTTGACCTTCAAGGCGCCGAAGTGGGTGTTGTCGATGCCCGAACCATGACCGCTGAACTCCACTGCCAAGGTGCCATCGGCCAGCATATGGTCTTGCCAGTCGACATCCAGCACACCGTGGTACAGGTCTTCGGCATCCTTCATCGGGAAGCGCTTGAGCACCAGCAACACGCGGTTGGCCAGGCGCGACCACAGGCACAGGCGATAAGCCGTTTCCATGTCGGCCATGCCGCGCACGGCCGAGGTGTGCTCGCGCGCCTCTTCAAGGCCAAGCCCGACGGCTTCCTCGATCAGCAGGCCTTCGAGGCCCTTGGGGCAGGTGAGGAAGAGTTCGAAACGATCGGACATGGGGTTTCCAGAGCCTTTGGCTAAGTGGACCGGGCAACGCATTGCCGGGCCGGGTTCAGTCAGGTGCTTTTCTCAAGAGCACCCGCGTGGCACGAATGTGTGCCGTGCCGCCCTCGCCGCTCAGGTTAAAGGAGCTTTGATGCGAAGGCAGGTAAAAAATTCTGTGCAACAAATTGTGAAAACTCGACCCTTTCGTCGAATAGTACCTGAGTGCAACAGGGGGACATTCTCATTCAAGGAAAGGCCGTCCCCTTTGGCGCAGGGCCGATCATACAGGGGTCTTGCTCAAAAGCGGTCAATGAACATGAAGTTACTTATCGCCCTAACATCTTTATTGTTACGTGCTTATGACAAAACGATCATTCCATCCCTGTGACGCTTTGGTTAGAACTCAACACAGGTTGACGTCGCAACGGCGTCAACACCTCGGCTCGTCACGCCGGCAACGAGCCACCAACGGCAGAATGATTCTGCCCCGGCCTCGATAGAGGTCGACGCTAAGTAACAGTCAACAAGTGAGGGCAACACCCTATGAGAAGACTTAAGCGTGATCCGTTGGAAAGAGCATTTTTACGTGGTTACCAATATGGCGTTGGTGGTAAATCCCGTGAGCTTTGCCCCTTTACTCTACCGTCGGTACGTCAAGCCTGGATCAATGGCTGGCGAGAAGGACGCGGCGACAACTGGGACGGTATGACCGGCACTGCGGGTATCCATAGACTCAACGAACTTCACGCCGTCGGCTGACACAGGGCTTAATACTCAAGAACTCGACAATTTGAAACCCATATCGATTTAACCACGCACGTCCCATCCGGGCGGCGGGCTACGGCCCAGGGGGCTCCTTCGAGGAGCCCTTTTTAATGCCTGGGTTATTAACTTGAGTTGCAACATGTTGTGGCGAGGCCCTGTGGGAGCAAGGCTTGCCCGCGATGAAGACAACGCGGTCTGTCTGGAACCGAGGCGACCTTATCGCGAGCAAGCTTTGCTCCCACAGAAAACCTGCTCGCCACAATAGAGCCGAGCACTCCTGAATCAACCCAACGCCGCAATCGCATCCACCGACTCACGAATCAACGCCGGCCCCTTGTAGATGAAGCCCGAGTAAACCTGCACCAGGCTCGCCCCGGCGGTGATCTTCTCGGCGGCATGCCTGCCTTCGGTAATCCCGCCCGCCGCGATGATCGGCAAGCGCCCCGCCAACTCAGCGGCCAGCACCTTCACGGTGTGGGTGCTCTTGTCACGCACGGGCGCGCCAGACAAACCGCCCGCCTCGTCACCGTGCTCCAGCCCTTCGACGCCTTCGCGCCCCAGGGTCGTGTTGGTGGCGATCACCGCGTCCATGCCCGTCTCGATCAGGGCCTGGGCCACCTGGCTGGTCTCTTCGTCGGTCATGTCCGGGGCGATCTTGATCGCCAGTGGCACATGCCGACCATGGGTCAAAGCCAGTTCCGCACGACGCCGGGCCAGGTCGGCCAGCAGTTGCTTGAGGGAATCACCGAATTGCAGGCTGCGCAGCCCCGGGGTGTTGGGAGAGCTGACGTTGACGGTCACGTAGCTGGCGTGGGCGTAGACCTTGTCCAGGCAGATCAGGTAGTCGTCGACGGCGCGCTCCACCGGCGTGTCGAAGTTCTTGCCGATGTTGATGCCGAGCACGCCCTTGTATTTGGCCGCGGCCACACGGGCCAGCAGGTGATCAACGCCCAGGTTGTTGAAGCCCATGCGGTTGATGATCGCCTCGGCTTGCGGCAGGCGGAAGAGCCGTGGCTTGGGGTTGCCCGGCTGCGGGCGCGGGGTGACGGTGCCGATTTCCACGAAACCGAAACCCAACTGGGCGAAGCCGTCGATGGCCGCGCCATTCTTGTCCAGGCCCGCCGCCAGCCCGACCGGGTTGGGAAACTCCAGGCCCATGACCGTCACCGGCAATTTCGCCGGCGCCTTGCACAGCAAACCGTTGAGGCCGAGGCGTCCGCCCGCGCCGATCAAGTCCAGGGACAGGTCGTGGGAAGTTTCCGGGGAGAGTTTGAACAGCAGTTCACGGGCCAGGGTGTACATGGGCGGCTTTGACTCGGGCGACGAAATGAGGCGGCGATTATAGCCGGGCAACGGCGGCTCAAGCGAGGCGCCCGCACAAAACGATAGCGCTGGCATATGCCTTGCACCCTTTTGGTCATCAGCGCCCATGCCAGCGACGGAATGAGTGCCACACTGTTTTAAGGGACAACGGCGTCGTCGTCCGGTCTCCTGAGCCCGGACACGGCGCTTTTTTATGCGGAAGGTGATACCGATGAATGAAGTTCCAGCCAACCCCCTGGCCTGGGTCAATGGCAGCGATGCCCCGGAAAAGAGCGCGGTCAACCTCGGTTTCATGGCCTTGAGCGACTGCGCCCCGGTGGTCGTGGCCGCCACCCAGGGCTTCGCCCAGCCCTACGGCCTGACCCTGAACCTCAAGCGCCAGGCGTCCTGGGCCAACCTGCGGGACAAGCTGGTCAGCGGTGAAATCGATGCCGCCCACAGCCTGTATGGCCTGGTCTACGCCGTGCACTTGGGCATTGGCGGGGTCGCACCGACCGACATGGCCGTGCTGATGGGGCTGAACCAGAACGGCCAGAGCATCAACCTGTCCCATGGCCTGCAGGCCCAAGGCGTGACCAGTCCTGAAGCACTGGAACGGCACGTGCACCAAACTCGCCCGAAACTGACCTTCGCCCAGACCTTCCCCACCGGCACCCACGCCATGTGGCTCTATTACTGGCTTGCAGCCCAGGGCATCCACCCCTTGTCGGACGTCGACAGCGTGGTGGTACCGCCGCCGCAAATGATCGCGCACCTGCAAGCCGGGCGCATCGATGGGTTTTGCGTCGGCGAGCCTTGGTGCGCCAGCGCGGTGAAGCAAAACCTCGGTTTTACCTTGGCGACTACCCAGACCATCTGGCCCGACCACCCGGAAAAAGTCCTGGGCTGCACCCGGGCGTTCGTCGAGCAATACCCCAATACCGCCCGGGCCTTGGTGATGGCGATCCTCGAAGCCAGCCGCTTCATCGAACAAAGCAGCGAAAACCGTCGCAGCACCGCGCAACTATTGAGTGCACCGGAATACCTCGATGCCCCACTGGACTGCATCGAGCCGCGCCTGCTGGGGATCTATGCCGACGGCTTGGGCAACAGCTGGCAGGATCCCCACGCGATGCGCTTTCATGGCGGCGGCGAAGTGAACCTGCCGTACCTGTCCGACGGCATGTGGTTCATGACCCAGTTCCGTCGCTGGGGCCTGCTGCGTGAAGACCCGGATTACCTGGCCGTGGCCCGGGACGTCCAGCAGCTCAAGCTGTACCGTGAAGCCTGCGCTGCACTCGACATCGCGTCTCCGGACCAGGACATGCGCAGCAGCCAACTGATCGACGGCACCACCTGGGACGGCTCGGACCCGGCCGGGTACGCCCGCAGCTTCAAACTGCACGCCTTGAGCGATGCGGCTCCCCTTCTCGCCAGCCGCTGACAGGAGCCACGACCATGCTGCGTATCCTGCTGATCAACGACACCGCGAAAAAAGTCGGCCGCCTCAAGGCTGCCCTGATTGAGGCCGGCTTCGAAGTGATCGACGAATCCGGCCTGACCATCGACCTGCCGGCGCGCGTCGAAACGGTGCGTCCGGACGTGATCCTGATCGATACCGAGTCACCCGGACGCGATGTGATGGAACAAGTGGTGCTGGTCAGCCGCGACCAGCCACGACCGATCGTCATGTTTACCGACGAGCACGACCCCAATGTGATGCGCCAGGCGATCAAGTCGGGCGTCAGTGCCTACATCGTCGAAGGCATCCACGCTGCGCGCCTGCAACCGATCCTCGACGTGGCCATGGCCCGCTTCGAAAGCGACCAGGCCCTGCGTGCCCAACTCCTGGCCCGGGACCAGCAACTGGCCGAACGCAAGCGCATCGAACTGGCCAAGGGCATGCTGATGAAGATGAAGGAGTGCAACGAAGAACAGGCCTACACCCTGATGCGCCGCCAGGCCATGAGCCGCCAGCAGAAGCTGATCCAGGTGGCGGAGCAGATCATTGCCATGAACGAGTTGCTCGGCTGAAAGCCTTGTAGCGCCTGGCCTGACGCCATCGCGAGCAAGCTCGCTCCCACAGGTCCTGTAGCCACTGGAGTTCCAATGTAGGAGCGGGCTTGCTCGCGAAAGCGGCTTTCCATTCAACATTGATGTCGACTGACCGGACGCCTTCGCGAGCAAGCCCGCTCCCACAGGTATTGTGCCCACTGAAGATCCATTGTGGGAGCGAGCTTGCTCGCGATAGCCCTCACGCCAATCCCTCCTGTTGGCACAGATCTCGCTTAAGCAATCCCACAGGTAACCAACGGCGGTTGCCCCACCTACGACAAAGACGTCGCACACCCACCTTGCCTCTCTGGCAATCCGGGTTGCGGCGTTTTTTTGTTTTGGCTCTTCGGAGCCGGTGGTGCGACCACAGACGGCGCACTGCTTCTGAGCACTGACTCATTTCTCGAGACTTTTACAGCTGAGGTGCGCGATGAATTCAAGCTTCTGGAAATCCGGCCACACCCCGACACTGTTCGCGGCCTTCCTCTATTTCGACCTGAGTTTCATGGTCTGGTACCTGCTCGGTCCACTGGCGGTGCAGATCTCCGCCGACCTGCACCTGACCACCCAGCAACGCGGCCTGATGGTCGCGACGCCGATCCTGGCCGGTGCCGTACTGCGTCTGTTCATGGGCTTGCTGGCCGATCGCATCTCGCCGAAAACCGCCGGCATGGTCGGCCAGGTGATTGTGATCGGTGCGTTGTTTTGCGCCTGGAAACTGGGCATCCACAGCTACGAACAAGCCCTGCTGCTCGGCCTGTTCCTGGGCGTGGCCGGCGCTTCGTTCGCCGTGGCCCTGCCGCTGGCTTCCCAGTGGTATCCGCCACAACACCAGGGCAAGGCCATGGGCATCGCTGGCGCCGGTAACTCGGGCACCGTGCTCGCGGCGTTGATCGCTCCGGTCATGGCCGTAGCCTTCGGCTGGACCAACGTGTTCGGCTTCGCGCTGATCCCGCTGGTGTTGACCCTGGTCCTCTTCGCCTGGCTGGCCAAGAACGCTCCCGAGCGGCCGAAAGCCAAATCCATGGCCGACTACCTCAAGGCCCTGGGCGACCGTGACAGCTGGTGGTTCATGTTCTTCTACAGCGTGACCTTCGGCGGTTTCATCGGCCTGGCCAGCGCCCTGCCCGGCTACTTCAACGACCAATACGGCCTGAGCCCCGTCACCGCCGGCTACTACACCGCCGCCTGCGTCTTCGGTGGCAGTCTGATGCGTCCGTTGGGTGGCGCCCTGGCGGACCGTTTCGGCGGCATCCGCACCTTGCTGGGCATGTACACCGTTGCTGCGGTCTGCATCGCCGCGGTGGGCTTCAACCTGCCGAGTTCCTATGCGGCCCTGGCCCTGTTCGTTTGCACCATGCTCGGTTTGGGTGCGGGCAACGGCGCGGTGTTCCAACTGGTGCCACAACGCTTCCGTCGCGAAATCGGCGTGATGACCGGGCTGATCGGCATGGCCGGCGGCATCGGCGGCTTCGCCCTGGCGGCGGGCATGGGCGCGATCAAACAAAGCACCGGCAGCTATCAACTGGCCCTGTGGTTGTTCGCCAGCCTCGGTGTCCTGGCCTGGTTCGGCCTGCACGGTGTCAAGCGTCGCTGGAGAACCACTTGGGGTTCGGCAGCCGTCACCGCTGCTCGGGTATAACCTGCAACCATGAGCCTGCAATTGAGCTTCGCCGAAGCCAGTGCCATCGGCCCGCGGGAGGAAAACCAGGACGCCCTGCGCCTGGTCACCCCCGCCCCGGCCCTGGCCGCCAGCAAGGGTTACCTGTTCGCCATCGCCGATGGCGTGAGCCAATGCGCCGATGGTGGGCTGGCCGCCCGTTCGACCTTGCAGGCCCTGGCCCTGGACTACTATTCCACGCCGCAAACCTGGGGCGTGGCCCAGGCGCTGGACCGCTTGTTACTGGCGCAGAATCGCTGGCTGCAGGCCAACGGTGGCGGGCAACCGCTGCTCACCACCGTCAGCGCCCTGGTCCTGCGAGGCCGGCGCTTCACCCTGGCCCACGTGGGTGATTGCCGGGTCTATCGCTGGCACGCCGATCACTTGCAACGGGTCAGCGAAGATCACGTCTGGGAACAGCAAGGCATGCAGCATGTGCTCAAGCGGGCCCTGGGACTGGATCAACACCTGATTCTCGACTTTCTCGACGGTGAACTGCGCACCGACGAAACGTTCGTGTTGCTCAGCGATGGCGTCTGGGCCGTCCTGGGGGACACGGCCATCGCCGGCATCCTTCGCGACCAACCGGACCTGGACCTCGCGGCCCAGACGCTGGTCAACGCCGCGCACCTGGCCGGCAGCCAGGACAATGCCAGCGCGTTGTTGGTGCGGGTCGATGCCCTGGGCGAAGCCAGCATCGGCGATGCCTTGATCCAACTGCAGCAATGGCCCCTGCCCCCCATGCTGAAACCGGGCCAGGTGTTCGAGGGCTGGCAAGTCGAAGGCCTGCTTGGCCAGAGCCAGCAATCGTTGCTCTACCGGGTACATGACGGCCAGGGCCAACCCTGGTTGCTGAAAACCTTGCCCGTGCAGCTACGGGACGACAGCCGGGCTGGACAGGCCTTGCTCTCGGAGGAATGGTTTCTCAAGCGCGTCGCCGGGCGGCAGTTTCCCGAGGTCCATGGCGTTCCCCAGCGTCAGCATTTGTACTATGTGATGCGCGAGTATCCGGGCGCGACCCTGGCCGAGCTGTTCAACCAGGCCGGGCCATTGCCCCTGGCCCAATGGCAGGACCTGGCGCAACGGCTGATGCGGGCGGTGGGCCTGTTGCATCGAAGGCAGATCTATCACCGCGACATCAAGCCGGAAAACCTGCACCTGGGTGACGACGGGGAGTTGCGCTTGCTGGATTTCGGCCTGGCCTACTGCCCGGGCCTGTCCGAGGACCAGGCCAACGTCTTGCCCGGTACGCCCAGCTACATTGCCCCGGAAGCCTTCGGCGGCACCGCACCCACGGCGCAACAGGATTTGTATGCCGTCGGCGTGACCTTGTATTTCCTGCTGACCGGGCACTATCCCTACGGCGAAATCGAAGCCTTCCAGCGCCCGCGCTTTGGCGTGCCGGTCAGTGCCAACCGCTATCGGCCGGACCTGGCTGAATGGCTTGGGCAAAGCCTGGAACGCGCCATCGCGGCGGACCCGGGCCAGCGCTTTGAAACCGCCGAGGAATGGCTGTTGCTGCTGGAACAGGGCGAGCGCCGCAGCTTGAGCGTAAGGCCCAGGCCGTTGCTGGAAAGGGAGCCGCTGAAGGTCTGGCGGACGTTGGCACTGGTGTCGTTGGTGGTGAATGTTGTGTTGTTGTTTCTGATGTTTCACAGCTGAAATCCGGTCGTCCCCATCGCGAGCAAGCTTTGCTCCCACAAGGGACCTGCTGTCACAGGGCATTTGCTGCCACAAGGGATCTGCTGTGGGAGCAAAGCTTGCTCGCGATGGCGGCCTGCCTGCCACTAAAAAGCTATCGGCCCCACGCTCCATTACCGGGCAACACGCTTTGATTCGGTGCAATAAACCCCACCCCAATCCGCTCAATCAGCTCGCTGCTCAATAAATCCGCACCTTAGAGCCAGTTGGCACAACCACTGCATAACCTCTCTCACCATACATAAAGCAACGCCTCCAACGATGAAGGCGGTGCTTCCCGAGAGAACGGGACCAGGACAAAGGCGTCCTCGCTAGCTTGCTAGCGGGACGCCTTTTTTTGTTTTCGTAAAAATTGCCGAGCCAGTCCGATCGCCGTGATGAAACGGACATGAGCTTGCGGAGAACCCTGATGAAAAAACTCAAACTGGTGATGATCGGCAACGGCATGGCCGGGGTTCGAACCCTCGAGGAACTGCTCAAGCTGAGCAACGAGCTGTACGACATCACGGTGTTCGGCGCCGAGCCCCACACCAACTACAACCGCATCCTGCTCTCGCCGGTGCTGGCCGGTGAGCAGACGTTCGAAGAGATCGTGCTCAACGACCTGAGCTGGTACCTGGACAACAACATCAAGCTGCTGCTCAACCGCAAAGTGGTGGAGATCGACCGGATCAAGCGCCGGGTCATCGCCGAAGACGGTAGCGAAGCCGAATACGACCGCCTGCTCATCGCCACCGGCTCCACGCCCTTCATCCTGCCGATCCCCGGCAACAGCCTGGACGGCGTGATCGGCTACCGCGACATCGCCGACACCCAGGCGATGATCGACACCGCCAAGACCCACAAGCACGCCGTGGTCATCGGTGGCGGCCTGTTGGGCCTGGAAGCGGCCAACGGCTTGAAGCTGCGGGGCATGGACGTGACCGTGGTGCACCTGGGCGAATGGCTGCTGGAACGGCAACTGGACAAGACCAGCGGCCAACTGCTGCAAACCGCCCTGGAAAACCGCGGCCTGAAATTCCGCCTCAGCGAACAGACCCAGGCCTTGCACGATGCCGGCAATGGCCGGGTCGGGTCGGTCCAGTTCAAGAACGGCGACATCATCCCCGCCGACCTGGTGGTGATGGCCGCCGGCATCCGCCCCAACACCGAACTGGCGGAAAAATCCGGCATCCCGTGCAACCGCGGGATCCTGGTCAACGACACCATGCAAACCTACGACCCACGCATCTACGCCATCGGTGAATGCGCCAGCCACCGCGGCACCGCCTACGGCCTGGTGGCACCGCTGTTCGAACAAGCCAAAGTCTGCGCCAACCACCTCGCGCAACTGGGCTTCGCCACTTACAAGGGTTCGGTCACGTCGACCAAGTTGAAAGTCACCGGCATCGACCTGTTCTCCGCCGGCGACTTCATGGGCGGCGAAGGCACCGAGACCATCACCCTGTCCGACCCCATCGGCGGCGTCTACAAAAAACTGGTGATCAAGGATGACGTGCTGGTCGGTGCCTGTCTGTACGGCGATACCGCGGACGGCGGCTGGTATTTCCGCCAGATCCGTGAGAACCACGGCATCAGCGAGATCCGCGATCACCTGATGTTCGGTGAGAATGCACTCGGCGACGTAGGCCACCAGGGCCAGGACAAAGCCATGAGCATGGCCGACAGCGCCGAAGTCTGCGGCTGCAATGGCGTGTGCAAGGGCACCATCGTCAAGGCGATCCAGGAACACGGGCTGTTCAGCGTCGATGACGTGAAAAAACACACCAAGGCCGCCAGTTCCTGCGGTTCCTGCGCCGGCCTGGTGGAACAGATCCTGATCAACACCGTCGGCGGTGCGGCGGACGTCAAGCCGAAAAGCGAAAAAGCCATCTGCGGTTGCAGCGACCTCAACCACGGCCAGATCCGCCAGGCGATCCGCGACCAGCACCTGCTGACCATCGCTGGCGCCATGAGTTACCTGAACTGGCGCACCCCCAACGGCTGCGCCACCTGCCGCCCGGCATTGAACTACTACCTGATTTCCACCTGGCCCGGCGAAGCCCACGACGACCCGCAGTCACGCCTGATCAACGAACGCGCCCACG
Organism: Pseudomonas sp. Soil_N_39; assembly: GCF_057655955.1. Taxonomy (NCBI): domain Bacteria; kingdom Pseudomonadati; phylum Pseudomonadota; class Gammaproteobacteria; order Pseudomonadales; family Pseudomonadaceae; genus Pseudomonas; species Pseudomonas sp. Soil_N_39. Next base: position 59,424 of record NZ_JBDGLI010000009.1, on the reverse strand, counting down.
CCAACATCCAGAAAGACGGCACCTACTCCGTGGTTCCGCGGATGTGGGGCGGCGTGACCAACCCATCGGAACTGCGGCGCATCGCCGACGTGGCCGACAAGTACAACGTGCCCATGGTCAAGGTCACCGGGGGCCAGCGCATCGATTTGCTGGGGATCAAAAAGCAGGACCTGCCCGGCGTGTGGAAAGACCTCGACATGCCTTCCGGCCACGCCTATGGCAAGTCCATTCGCACCGTGAAGACCTGCGTGGGCAGCGAGTTCTGCCGCTTCGGCACGCAGAACTCCACCCAACTGGGCATCGAGCTGGAACACGACCTGTTCAACATGTGGTCGCCCCACAAAGTGAAGCTGGCCGTCTCCGGTTGCCCACGCAACTGTTCGGAAGCCGGGATCAAGGACGTCGGCATTATCGGCGTCGATTCCGGCTGGGAGATGTACATCGGTGGCAACGGCGGGATCAAGACCGAGGTCGCCGAGTTTTTCGTCAAGCTCAAGACCGCCGAAGAGGTGCGTGAATACAACGGCGCCTTCCTGCAGCTCTACCGTGAGGAAGCCTTCTACCTCGAACGCACCGTGCATTACATGCAGCGGGTTGGCATGGAGCACATCAAGAAAGCCGTGCTGGAAGACCCCGAACGACGCAAGGCCCTCCACGAACGCCTGAAGTTTTCCCTGTCGCTGGAACAGGACCCTTGGAAGCAACGCCTGGAACAGCCTCAGTTGAAGAAAGAGTTCGAGGCCATCCCCGTGAAGAACCTGGAGGTGCCGGCATGAACTGGTTGGATATCTGCGCACTGGAAGAGATCAACATCCTCGGTTCGCGCATCATCAATGGCCCCAAAGGCGATATCGCGATATTCCGCACCAGCGACGATGAAGTGTTCGCACTGGATGACCGTTGCCCGCACAAGGGCGGCCCGTTGTCCCAAGGGTTGGTCTACGGCAAGCGCGTGGCCTGCCCGCTGCACAACTGGCAGATCGACCTGGAAAGCGGCCAGGCCCAGGCCCCCGACGTGGGCTGCGCCCATCATCATTCGGCCCGGGTCGAGAACGGCCGGGTGCAACTAGCCCTGCGGGATGCAAGCTGATGAACCGCCAGATCACTGCCTCCACCTGCTGTTATTGCGGGGTCGGTTGCGGCGCCCTGATCGAGCATGACGGCGAGCGCATCCTCGGCGTCAGCGGCGATCCCGCCCATCCGGCCAACTTCGGCAAACTGTGCAGCAAGGGTTCCACCCTGCACCTGACCGGCGACCTGACCGCTCGCGCCCTGTACCCGGAACTGCGCCTGGGCAAAGGCCTGGCCCGGGCCCGTACCGACTGGGACAGCGCCCTGGATCACGCCGCCAGCGTCTTCGCCGAGACCATCGCCGAGCACGGCCCGGACAGCGTGGCGTTCTACATCTCCGGCCAGTTGCTGACCGAGGACTACTACGCCTTCAACAAACTCGCCCGGGCGTTGGTGGGCACCAACAACATCGACAGCAATTCCCGGCTGTGCATGTCCTCCGCCGTGGTGGGCTACAAACGCAGCCTCGGCGCCGACGCCCCACCCTGCAGCTACGAAGACCTGGAACTGAGCGACTGCGTGATGATCGTCGGCAGTAACATGGCCTACGCCCATCCCATCCTCTTTCGCCGCCTCGAAGAGGCCAAATCCCGCCGACCACAGATGAAAATCATCGTCATCGACCCCCGGCGTACCGACACCTGCGACCTGGCGGACCTGCACTTGGCGATCCTGCCCGGCACCGATGTCGCCTTGTTCCATGGGATTTTGCACCTGCTGCTGTGGGAAGACTGGGTCGACCGCGACTTCATCAAGGCCCATACCGAAGGCTTCGCTGACCTGAAGAACCTGGTGCGCGACTACACCCCGGCCATGGTCGCCCAGTTGTGCGGCATCAGCGTCGAACAACTGCACCAGTGCGCCGAATGGGTCGGCACGTCGCCAAGCTTCCTGTCGTTGTGGTGCATGGGTTTGAACCAGTCCACCGCCGGCAGCGCGAAAAACAGCGCCCTGATCAACTTGCACCTGGCCACGGGACAAATCGGTCGACCGGGTGCGGGCCCCTTCTCTCTGACCGGCCAACCCAATGCCATGGGTGGACGGGAAACCGGCAGCCTGTCGAACCTGCTGCCGGGCCATCGCGAAGCCGCCAACCCGGAGCATCGCGCCGATGTCGCCCGCTATTGGGGTGTCGAGCAATTGCCCGCCACCACCGGTTTGAGCGCCATCGAGCTGTTCGAACAGGTGCGCAGTGGCAAGATCAAGGCCTTGTGGATCGCCTGCACCAACCCGGCCCAGTCGATGCCGGACCAGACAGCGGTACGTGAGGCGCTGCAAGCTTGCCCGTTCGTGGTGTTGCAGGAAGCCTTCCGGACCACCGAGACCGCCGCCTTTGCCGACTTGCTGCTGCCGGCAGCCAGCTGGGGCGAGAAAGAAGGCTCGGTGACCAACTCCGAACGGCGGATTTCCCACGTCCGTCGGGCCGTCGGCGCACCGGGTGAAGCACGTCCGGACTGGGCAATCACAGTGGATTTCGCACAGCGCCTGGAGAAACGTCTGCGCCCGGGCCAAACCAGCCTGTTCGCCTTTGACACCCCGGCCCAACTGTTCGATGAATACAAACAACTGACCCGGGGCCGCGACCTGGACTTGTCCGGCATCAGCCATGCCCTGATCGATCAACTCGGCCCCCAGCAATGGCCCTTCCCCGAAGGCGCCACGGTCGGAACGGCGCGCCTGTACGTGGACGGGATTTTCCCGACCGACAACGGCCGGGCGCGTTTCGTGGCCGATCCCTATCGCGCCGCCCAGGAACTGCGTGACGCCCGCTACCCATTGACCCTCAACACTGGCCGCCTGAGGGACCAGTGGCACGGCATGAGCCGTACCGGCACCGCCGCGCAGCTGTTTGGTCATGTGAACGAAGCCGTGCTCAGCCTGCACCCCGACGAAATGCAGCGCCATCGCCTGCAAGCGGGCGACCTGGTCAACCTCAAGAGCCGTCGCGGCAGCGTGATCGTGGCCGTGGACAGCGACGACAGCGTGCGCCCGGGCCAGGCGTTCCTGCCCATGCACTGGGGTGATCGGTTCCTCAAGGGCGGCGTGAACACCCTGACTCAACCGGCCTTCGACCCCTTGTCGAAACAACCGGAACTCAAGCACAGCGGCGTGCGCCTGGAACCGGTGAACCTGCCTTGGCAGTTGTTCGCCTTGATCGAAGGCGATGTTCAACAACATTTGGAGGCGCTGCGCCCCCTGTGCGAGGGGTTTTCCTACGTCAGCCTGAGCCTGACCGGCCGTGAGCGTCCCGCATTGCTGATTCGCGCTGCCAGCGCCGTCGCGCCAGAACCGCAACTGCTCAAGGCCATCGACGAGCAATTGGGCCTGATCGACGGGCCGGTACTGGCCTATGACGACCCGCGTCGCGCCATCGGTAAACGGGTGCGCATCAAAAACGGCCGCATCACCGCCATCCGCCTGGCCGGCGAAACCCTGGCCCGGCACTGGCTGCAGAACCTGTGGCTGGAAGGCCGTGCCGATGAACAACTGCGGCGCTGGCTGCTGGCGCCTTTGAGCGCGCCGCCGGGCAATGTCGGCGCTACAACGGGTGGCAGCAAAACGCTGTGCAACTGCATGAACGTGAGCCAGCGTGCGATCTGCGCAGGCATCGAGCGTGGCTTGGACTTGCAGGGGCTCAAGCAAGAATTGGGCTGTGGCACGCAATGTGGTTCTTGCGTACCGGAAATCAAACGTCTGCTGGTTGCCACGGCGCAACCGCTGGCGGCTATCTCGTGAGGAAAACACTATGAACGCAAAAGTCTGGCTGGTGGGTGCAGGTCCCGGTGACCCTGAATTGCTGACCCTCAAAGCCGTGCGCGCCTTGGGCGAGGCCGACGTGGTGTTGATCGATGACCTGGTGAATACCGCGGTGCTGGAACACTGCCCCGACGCGCGCATCATTGCCGTGGGCAAGCGCGGCGGCTGCCGCTCCACACCGCAGGCTTTCATTCATCGGCTGATGCTGCGTTATGCCCGCCAGGGCAAATGCGTGGTGCGCCTCAAGGGTGGCGACCCGTGCATCTTCGGCCGCGGCGGTGAAGAGGCGCAGTGGCTGCGCGAGCATGGCGTCGAGGTGGAACTGGTCAACGGCATCACCGCAGGCCTCGCGGGGGCGACTCAGTGCGATATTCCACTGACCTTGCGCGGAATTGCCCGGGGCGTGACCCTGGTCACGGCCCACACTCAAGACGGCAGCAGCCTGAACTGGCAAGCCCTGGCGCAAAGCGGGACCACCTTGGTGGTGTACATGGGCGTGGCAAAACTGAGCGAGATCCGCGAGCAGTTGCTGGCCGGTGGCCTGGCGGCGAACACGCCCGTGGCCATGATCGAAAACGCCTCCCTGCCCCACCAGCGTGATTGCCGCAGCGACCTGGCCTCGATGGAAGCCGATGCCAGCACCTTTCAACTCAAGAGCCCGGCGATTCTGGTGATTGGCACGGTGGCCGGCGCTGCCGAACTGGCCGACTCCTCGCCGACCTGGGCCCAGGTTTCAGCCCTCTAACAGACACCCATGTGGGAGCGAGCTTGCTCGCGATTGCAATGTATCAGCAGCCTGGAGGGTGACTGACACACCGCAATCGCGAGCAAGCTCGCTCCCACATGGGATTGAGTACGACCGAGAGAGACAGGCCGCCATCGCGAGCAAGCTCGCTCCCACAGGTCTTGTGTGTTCCAACCCACCCCATGATTTTCATAAATCCCAGGCAAAGAAAAGCCCGGCCTAAGCCGGGCTTTTCCAAAGCTGTGGGCTAATTACTTAGCTTGGGCTTCAACCTGCGCTTCTACGCGACGGTTAACTGCACGACCAGCGTCAGTGGCGTTGTCGGCAACTGGGCGGGATTCGCCGTAGCCAACAGACTGAACGCGGGACGATTCAACACCGTACTGGTTGGTCAGAACTTGCTTAACGGCGTTTGCACGACGCTCAGACAGTTTCTGGTTGTAAGCGTCAGGACCGACGGAGTCAGTGTGACCTTCAACAGTAGTGGTGGTGGATGGGTACTGCTTCATGAAGTCAGCCAGGTTCTTGATGTCGCCGTAGCTGTTAGGCTTGACAGTCGACTTGTCGAAGTCGAACTTGACGTCCAGCTCAACACGAACGACTTCAGCAACAGCTGGGCAGCCATCAGCGTCAACAGTTACGTTGGCTGGGGTGTCAGGGCACTTGTCGACGTTGTCGCACACGCCATCGTTGTCGCTGTCGGAGCAGACTTCAGCCGGAGCTGGAACTGGAGCAGCAGCAGGCTTGGAGCCGCCACCGAAGTTCACACCGATACCGACGCTTGGTGCCCACTCGGTGTCGCCCTGGTCGATGTTGTACTGAGCTTCGACGCCAGCACGGGCGTAGAAGTTGTCAGTGAAATACAGCTTGGCGCCGCCACCAACGTTAGCGAAGGTAGAACGGTTACGACCGTTGCTGCCATTCTGGTCGATGCTCTGGTCCGAGAAACCGGCAGAGACGTAAGGACGCAGCATGTCGCCTGGGTTGTTGAAGTGGTACAGAGCGTCCAGAGCGGTGTTGGCGCCCTTGACGTTAGTGCCGTCTTCGGTACGTGCGTTGTGCACTTCGTCGTAGGCCAAACGCAGTTCAACGTCGTCGGTCAGGAAGTAACCAACCGAACCGCCGAACAGGTTGCCGTTGTTCTTGAAATCACGAGCGCTGTCGAACATTTCTTTCTTGGCGAAGCCTTCGATTTCAACTGCGCCTTGGCCTTGTGCCAGAGCGCCGAACGAAGTGGCAGCAATCAAAGAACCAATGGCAAAGCCCAAGGTGTTTTTCAGTTTCATCCGTTAAATCCCCATCTGGTGATTGTGAAGCAGTCCCGCAAACCGGGGGACAACTCGGCGGCAAGTCTATCAGAACTTGCCTACACGTAAGAGATATTTGCGCCGAACTAAGTTTCAGCAATGCCCGCAAATTTCTCACGCAATTTGTCAAGAGCGCGCTTGTAACGCATTTTTGTCGCGCTCAAACCCATATGCATTATGTCTGCGATCTCCTGGAATTCCAGCTCTGCGACAAATCGTAGCACCAGAATTTCCCGGTCGATCGGGTTTACATAGACCAACCAGCGATCGAGTCCACCCTTTTCCTCGGGCTTGGGCGCCTTGTCTTCCGACGCTTCCTCGAGAGGGTCCAGGCTCAATGCGTCCATCAAGCGACGCTTTCGCCGTTCCTTGCGATACTGCGTGATGCATTCGTTGTACGTGATGCTGTAGAGCCAGGTCTTGAACTTCGATTTCCCCTCGAAGTTCTTCAGGCCATACAGCACCTTCAACATCACCTCCTGACAGACATCGTCAGCATCACGATCGTTCCCTAGATAACGCGCACAAACGTTAAATAAAGTTCTCTGGTAGCGACGCATCAACTCTTCATAGGCGCGTGTTACGTGAAACAGCTCCGTATGCGCGCGCGCGACCAACTCCTCATCGGAGAGATCACGGGGGTCGTAGCGCGTGGATAGCGATTGGGGTTTGTTCAAAACAAGTCGGGCCGACAGTCTAGGTCAATGTGCGCCACAGCCTGTGGTAGCAGGCATTTCGCGGCGGCATACATTAGCAGGGTTTGCCGGGTTAGCGGCTACTCACATGCTGTTCCAGCAGGATCCGATTGGAAAGCGACACCAGCTCGCCCTCCTCGGTCAGCAATGTGGTTTTCACCGTGCCGATCTCTTCGATCTGGCCTTCGACCTCGCCAACACGCACTTGTTGCCCAACCTCATACAATTCACGCACATAGATTCCCGCAAGAATCTGACCGGCGATTTCCCGGCTTCCCAATCCCATTGCCAGCGCAACCGCCAGACCAACGGTAATCAATACGATCACGATCACGTGGTTGAGCAGGTCAGTCTTGACCTCCAACTGGCTGATCGCCACCGAAATACTGATGATAATCACCAGGCCCTGGGCGATACGCCCCACGCCAGCGGCGTAGTCCAGCCCGACGCCTTCGGCCGCACCGCGCACCAGCCCATTGGCCAGTTGCGCCAGCAGGACACCGACCAGCAACACCAGCGCGGCACCAAAAACCTTCGGCAAATACAATGCGAGCATATCGAGCGTAGCCGAAACTCGCTCAAGGCCAAGGGATTCTGCTGCGGAAACCAGGAAAATCAGCAAGACGAACCAGTACACGATCTTGCCGACCAGGGTCGAGATCGGTACCTGGATGCCGCCACGGGACAGCAGCTTGGTCAGGCCAGTGCCGCCCATCAGGCGATCGAGGCCCAGCTTGGCGAGCAGCTTGGACAGCAGCGTGTCCAGCAACTTGGCCACGACAAAACCCAACAACAGCACCACCAGCGCGCCGAAGAGGTTCGGGATGAAGTTAGCTACCTTGGTCCACAACGCAGTCATTGCCGTGACGAGGCTCTGGGTCCAGAGATCAAGTTCCATATTCAATCAGCCTTATCAGCGGTGCGAGCAACAGGTTTACGGCGGGAAACCGGCGAGACATGGGCCGATCCATTATTCAGGGCGATCATCAGCGCGGGCAACCAACGGCCCAGCAGGCTGAACAGATCGCCCGCACCGACCTGGCGGTTGGCGGTTTTCAGTACACGCCCCAAGCACGCGTCGTCGTCCCGGCTGGACGGCGAAGCCTTGAGCATGTCGCGCAAAGACTGTTCAAACGGATCGTGCATACGCACCTCTCGTGATGTCTGTGGAAGACGCGATCACATTTGGTCGGGTCACATGAAACCCCATCACACCCAGCGCAAGCGGCGAAACAACCACCACTGCCCCAGCGCCACGCAGATCATCAGCAGGCACGCGACCATGAAACCGTAGGGACTTTCGGAGAACGGAATGCCGCCGACGTTGATACCCAAAAGACCGGTGAGAAAACTCATCGGCAGGAAAATCCCGGTGACGATGCCGAAGCGGTACATGGTGCGGTTCATGCGCACCGAAAGTCGCCGGTCTTCAGCCTCCAGCACAAGCCCCACGCGCTCTCGGGTCAATTCAAGCTCTTCGAGATAACGGGTCAGGCTGTTGTTCAATTCGTTCCAATAGTCGCCGTCTTCCTCCAGGAACCATGGCAACTTGATCCGCGACATCTGGCCGAAAATATCCCGTTGTGGTGCCAGGAAACGCTTCAGTCCGGCGGCCCTTCGACGGATGTGCAAAATGGCGTCATGCTCGGGTGCATACCGTTCGTCGGCGTCGAGTTTTTCTTCCTCGCCATCGACGATTTCCGAGAGGCAAGTGACCAGGTCCTGCACCTTGTCGGTGAGGTATTGCGCCATATAAAGGATGAGCTCAGAGGCGTTTTCAGGCCCCTTGCCTTCAGCCAGTTGCGCCAACAATTCATCGGTAGCGCGCAACGGCCGCAGGCGCAGGGAGATCACCCGCTGGGCGGACGCGAAGATCCGTACCGAGACCATGTCTTCAGGTTCGGCGCCCGGGTTGAGGTTGATCCCCCGCAGGAACAGCAGCATCTCGGCATTGGGCAACGGCAACAACCGCGGCCGCGTGTTCTCTTCGAGCAGCAGGTCGCAGTTGAATTCGCTCAAGCCGCTGGATTTGCGCAGCCAGGTGTGGGTTTGCGGATGACTGCGATCCCAGTGCAGCCACAGGCTTTCGTGGGCCTGCAACTGCAAATCGTCGAGTTCGGTCCGGGCTATGGAACGCGCGCCGCCTTTACCATCCAGCACCAGGGCATGCACCAGCCCCCATTGCGCGTTTTCTTCCTCGAACATCCTCATCCCTTATGGCAGTGGTGCTTCATTCAGGCATTTTCAGCGGGCTTGGCGAAACGATCACGCCGTTGTTGTCGGCATAGACATACTCACCCGGGCGGAACGTCACGCCGGCAAAGGTCACCGCTACATTGAGCTCGCCGACGCCGAGCCGGTTGGTTTTCATCGGATGGCTGGCCAGGGCCTGGACCCCGAGGTCGGTCTGGGCGATGACATCGACGTCGCGGATGCAACCGTAGATCACCAGCCCTTCCCAGCCATTTTTCGCGGCTTTTTCCGCCAGCATGTCCCCCAGCAGTGCCCGACGCAGGGAACCGCCGCCGTCGACCACCAGCACCTTGCCGTTGCCTTTGAGTTCAACTTGCTCCTTGACCCGCGAGTTGTCCTCGAAGCACTTGATGGTCACGATTTCGCCACCGAAGGAGTCGCGGCCACCGAAATTGCTGAACATCGGTTCCAACACCTGCACCAGTTCCGGGTAGGCGTCGCACAGGTCGGGCGTGAGGTAATGGTTCATCGAACAACTCCTGAAAGGCTGGAACGTCAGACTGAATGAGCAACCGTTTGTGACTGGAACCGCTAGACGCGTCATATCTTAGCCGCAAGCCGACCAGAGCGAAATGCCCTTGTCAGAGCCTTCGCTTCAAACCGCCTCGGCCAGCTGGGGCTGTTCGCCCAGCAAGGGTGCCTGCTGATCCTCGAGCCAACGGGCCACCAACGGCCAGACCTCGAGGTGAGCGGCTTTGCTGACCAGCATCTCGACGTGACCGAAATCGTCACTGAAGCCCTGTCCCCGGCCCAGGCAGACAAACTGCTTGTGCGCGGAACCGATCTGATCGAAGAGTTTGCGGCACGCCCAGGTCGGGTCCTGGTGATCGCCGGCTGCACTCACCGCCAGCACCGGCAGCTGGACATCGGCCAACCCGGCCCACCAGTTTTTCTCGGCATCGCCGAAACGCCCGAACAGGCCGTACCAGCGCATGCTTTCCAGGGCCAGGCCGATGGGTTCGTCCTCGGGGCCGCGCTTGAGCCTTGAACCGGACAATTGGGCAAAACGCTTGAGAATGAAGCGACCGCTCCATTCCACCGGCGGGATCTTCAGCGGCCAGTAGGTGCGGCTGACCTGGGTGCCGAAAAACGCCGCCGACGCCACCGCGGGCTCACCCAGGTAGTGGCCGCCCAAAGCTGCCGCCAGGGTAATGCCACCCAGCGAATGACCGATCCAGTGGGGCACTTGCCCGCTCTGCTCACGCACGAAGGCGCCAATGGCCGGCAAGTCGTAACGGGCATAGTCGGCCACACGATTGTTGCGATAGCCCTGGTTGCGCTGGGACAAGCCGTGGCCGCGCATCTCGGGAATCCACACATCGAACCCCAGGCGTGCCAGGTACGCCCCCAGGCCCAGGCCCTTGGGCGAGTACCAGAAGCGCCGGTTGGAAAAACTGCCATGCAACAGAATCACCGGGACGCCACGGGTTTCACCGGCGTCGGCCATGCCCAATCGGGTGACAGCCAGTTCGACACTGGCGTCCGGGCTGTTGCCGGGTTTCAAGCGATAGACATCTTCGCTCAGATCACCGCGCCGCTCGGCGCTGATCAAGGCGACAGGAAAGAGGTTGCTGCTGCTTTGCATAATCTTCTTGCACAAAAAAAGACGACTGTGGGAGCGAGCTTGCTCGCGATTGCGGTGGATCAGCAAAAACAATCTTGGCTGACATTCCGCTATCGCGAGCAAGCTCGCTCCCACAAAGGTTACCCGGCTTACATTACCGGCGAGGCCCCTTCACTCAATCAGACCGCAGCCTGACCCTCAGCCAGGAAGAACCAGGTTTCCAGCACGGAGTCCGGGTTCAACGAAACGCTTTCGATGCCCTGCTCCATCAGCCATTTGGCCAGGTCCGGGTGGTCCGAAGGGCCCTGGCCGCAGATGCCGATGTACTTGCCGGCCTTGTTGCAAGCGGCAATGGCGTTGGCCAGCAGCTTCTTGACCGCCGGGTTACGCTCGTCGAACAGGTGGGCGATGATCCCGGAGTCGCGGTCCAGGCCCAGGGTCAATTGGGTCAGGTCGTTGGAACCGATGGAGAAACCGTCGAAGAACTCAAGGAACTCTTCAGCCAGGATGGCGTTGGACGGCAGCTCGCACATCATGATCACGCGCAGGCCGTTGTCGCCACGGGCCAGACCGTTTTCCGCCAGCAGGTCGACGACCTGGCTCGCTTCGCCCAGGGTCCGCACGAACGGCACCATGATCTCGACGTTGGTCAGGCCCATCTCGTTGCGCACGCGCTTGAGGGCGCGGCATTCGAGCTCGAAGCAGTCGCGGAACGATTCGCTGATGTAGCGCGAAGCACCACGGAAGCCCAGCATCGGGTTCTCTTCTTCCGGCTCGTAGAGCTTGCCGCCGATCAGGTTGGCGTATTCGTTGGACTTGAAGTCCGACAGGCGCACGATGACCTTTTTCGGCCAGAACGCCGCCGCCAGGGTGCTGATGCCTTCCACCAGTTTCTCGACGTAGAAGCCGACCGGGTCGTCGTAGCCGGCAATGCGCTTGTCGACGCTGTCCTTGATGTCCTGGGGCAGGCCGTCGTAGTTCAGCAGTGCCTTGGGGTGCACGCCGATCATGCGGTTGATGATGAATTCCAGGCGGGCCAGGCCCACGCCGGCGTTCGGCAACTGTGCGAAATCAAAGGCGCGGTCCGGGTTGCCGACGTTCATCATGATCTTGAACGGCAGGTCCGGCATGGCATCGACGGAGTTTTTCTTGATGTCGAAGCCCAGTTCCCCTTCGAAGATGTAACCGGTATCGCCTTCGGCGCAGGAAACGGTCACGCCCTGGCCGTCTTTCAACAGCTGGGTGGCGTTACCGCAACCCACCACAGCCGGAATACCCAGTTCACGGGCAATGATCGCCGCGTGGCAGGTACGCCCGCCGCGGTTGGTAACGATGGCGCTGGCGCGCTTCATCACCGGTTCCCAATCCGGGTCGGTCATGTCGGAGACCAGTACGTCGCCGGCCTGGACCTTGTCCATCTCCGAGACGTCCTTGATGATCCGCACCTTGCCCGCGCCGATGCGCTGGCCGATGGCACGGCCTTCCACCAGCACAGTGCCGGTTTCCTTGAGCAGGTAACGCTCCATGACGTTGGCCTGGGTACGGCTCTTCACGGTTTCCGGGCGGGCCTGCACGATGTAAAGCTTGCCGTCGTCACCGTCCTTGGCCCACTCGATGTCCATCGGGCACTTGTAGTGCTGCTCGATGATCATCGCCTGCTTGGCCAGCTCGCTGACTTCGGCGTCGCTCAGGCAGAAACGCGCGCGCTCGGCCTTGTCCACATCGACGGTTTTCACCGAACGACCGGCCTTGGCTTCGTCGCCGTAGATCATCTTGATGGCCTTGCTGCCCAGGTTGCGGCGCAGGATGGCCGGACGACCGGCTTGCAGCGTGCCTTTGTGAACGTAGAACTCATCCGGGTTCACCGCGCCTTGCACGACGGTTTCACCCAAGCCGTAGGCGCCGGTGATGAACACCACGTCACGGAAGCCCGACTCGGTGTCGAGGGTGAACATCACGCCGGCGGTGCCGGTTTCGGAGCGGACCATGCGCTGCACACCGGCGGACAGGGCGACCAATTTGTGGTCGAAGCCCTGGTGCACGCGGTAGGAAATGGCACGATCGTTGAAAAGGGAGGCGAAGACTTCCTTGGCTGCACGGATGACGTTTTCCACGCCACGGATGTTCAGGAAGGTTTCCTGCTGACCGGCAAAGGAGGCATCCGGCAGGTCTTCGGCGGTGGCCGAGGAGCGCACGGCGACGGCGATGTCGGGATTGCCTTCGGATAGCTTGGCGAAAGCGGTACGGATCTCGGCGTTCAGTTTCTCGGGGAACTCGGCTTCCATGATCCATTGGCGGATCTGGGCACCGGTCTTGGCCAGGGCGTTGACGTCATCGACGTCCAGGGCATCGAGCGCATCGTGGATCTGCTGGTTCAGGCCGCTCAGTTCCAGGAAATCACGATAAGCCTGGGCGGTCGTGGCGAAGCCACCTGGCACCGATACGCCGGCACCGGCGAGGTTGCTGATCATCTCGCCCAGGGATGCGTTCTTGCCCCCCACATGCTCCACATCATGGACGCCGAGCTTATCGAGGGAAACTACGTACTCTACCAAGGTGATCTCTCCACTAACTGTGTTGGAAAAGCTCAAGGCACCGGCGGCTCCAGGGGAGCGCTTGCCGGCGATATGGCCTGGACCTGGAAAATAAGTGAGAATGCAGGCCACTGGCGGCCGGCAAATCGCGCCTATCATATCCAAGAATCGTCACTAGCTCACTAGCTTAAGGCCCAAGGCGCAAATGAAACGATCTGCTTTCTTTATCTCCGACGGCACCGGCATCACGGCCGAAACGCTAGGCCAAAGCCTGTTGGCACAGTTCGAAAACATTACCTTCGCCAAATTCATACGTCCGTACATCGACAGCGTCGACAAGGCGCGGGCCATGGTACAGCAAATCAATAAAGCCGCCGAAACCGACGGTTTCCGCCCGATCATCTTCGATACCATCGTCAATCAGGACATCCGTGAGATTCTCGCAACGTCCAATGGTTTCATGATCGACATTTTTTCCACCTTCCTGGCGCCCCTGGAACAGGAGCTGAGCGAGCATTCCTCCTACTCGGTCGGCAAGTCCCATTCCATTGGCCACAACTCCAACTACATGGAGCGGATCGAGGCGGTCAATTTCGCGCTGGACAACGATGACGGCGCCCGCACGCATTATTACGACAAGGCCGACCTGATCCTAGTGGGCGTGTCGCGTTGTGGTAAGACACCGACGTGCCTGTACATGGCGATGCAATTCGGCATCCGCGCGGCCAACTATCCGCTGACCGAAGACGACATGGAGCGCCTGCAACTGCCCAGCGCGCTGCGCGCCCACCAGCACAAGCTGTTCGGCCTGACCATCGACCCGGACCGCCTCACCGCGATCCGCAACGAGCGCAAGCCCAACAGCCGTTATTCAAGCTACGCCCAGTGCGAGTTCGAAGTGCGCGAGGTGGAAAACCTGTTCCGGCGGGAGAACATTCCCCATATCAACTCCACGCATTTTTCCGTGGAAGAGATTTCGGCGAAGATCCTGGTGGAGAAAGGGGTGGAGCGGCGGTTCAAATAAAACCGCCACACCACTAAAACCTGTGGGAGCGAGCTTGCTCGCGATTGCGGAGTGTCAGCCGGCATCAATGTTGCTGATTCGCCACTATCGCGAGCAAGCTCGCTCCCACAGGAGGATCTCCCACAGGGAAATCGGTGGTGTTCCTGGGTCAGCGCTTCAGACGCTTGACCAACGCCTGCCCCACCGCCAGCGCCGACGCCGGGTTCTGGCCCGTGATCAATTCCCGATCCGTCACCACATGGGACGTCCACGGCGAGGTGTTGCTGCTGTAGTGCCCTCCCGCCTGCTCCAACGCGGTTTGCGGATAGAACTTCATGCTCCCGCCGCCCAGCAGGCCCTTGGCCAGCTCTTCTTCCTGATTGCTGATCACCGTCATCTTGTACCCGGCATAGATCCAGTCGGCCTTGCCCGAGGCCTGGCCTTTGGCGGCCAACTGACCCACGAAACCCTCGGCATCAGGCAGCGTCGACAGCAGCGCGATTGGCCCGTGGCAAACCAGCGCGGTGGTCTTGCCCTTGTCATGGAAGTGCGTCAGCACCCGCCCCAACAGTGCGCTCGTCAGCAAATCCTGCATCGGCGCATGCCCACCTGGGATGTACAGGGCGTCGAACTGCTCCAGGCCGATCTGCTCGACACGGGCCAGGCTGATCACCGGCGAGTCCTTGGCCGCCGTGATGTTCAACTGCGCCAGCAACGCCTGATAGCGCTCCAGCTCCGCCGAGTCGTTATTGAAATACATCTTGTCCACCGAGGACCGGTCCAGCGTCGGCGCCTTGCCTTCGGGCGTCGCGAACGTCACCTGGTGACCGGCATCCAGCAACAGTTTCACCGGTTGCAGCAGCTCGTTGAGGTAGAACCCGGTGGAGAAGACCTGGCCATTTTTCAAATCCAGATGATCGGAATCGGACAGGACCACCAGCACGTTATCGGCATGGGCCGCGACACTGATGCCTGCCAGAACGACAGATGTTGCCAAGGTCGTGAGCTTTTTCATGATGACTCCAGAACGCTTCGAGAAAAGATGCGCTCACTGTATTGATGCGCTTACCGGCGATAAACTTGTTCTCCGGAACATCACTTGGCCCCTGGAGGCAACAATGCCCCGTCGATTCGATCATCTGGCCGACGTGGAGGCCTTCGTCACGGTCGTGGAGAAAGGCACCCTCAGCGCCGGAGCCGTGGCGCTGGGCACCACACCTTCGGTCCTGAGCCGCGCCATTTCCCGCCTCGAAGCCCGGCTCGGGGTGCAACTGTTGCGACGCACGACCCGGCGGCTGAACCTGACCGATGCCGGCACGTTGTACCTGGAACAGTCGCGCTCGGCCTTTGCCCTGATTGACGACGCCGAGCGGCGAATCCAGGGCCAGGACGGTGTCTTGACCGGACGCGTGCGCTTGAGCGTACCGACCACCTACGGTCATTACCGCCTGCCATCGCTGCTGTCGCGTTTCGCCCAGGCGTGCCCGCAAGTTCGGGTCGAACTGAGCATCACCAACCGCAATGTCGATCTGGTCGCTGAGGGGTATGACTTGGCAATCCGCCTTGGGCCGCTGCCGGACAGCGGGCTGGTCGGGCGCAAACTCGAAGACGCCCGCCTTTGCCTGGTGGCTGCGCCGCAGTATCTGGAACGCGCCGGAACGCCCCGGCACCTCGATGAACTGGCTGCCCACGCTTGCCTGCCCTTCGTGATGCCCAGCAGCGGACGCATCGCACCCTGGCTGTTTCGCTTAAATCAGGAAGATCGAGAATGGCTGCCGACGGGCAATGTGCACGTGTCCGACGATGTATTGGGCATCGTGTCCCTGGCCCAGGCCGGGATGGGGATCTGCCAGACCTATGACTTCATTGTCCGGGAGCGAATCGAGCGTGGGGAACTGGTGGCGTTGCTGGAGGACGTTGGCGGGCGCAGCCGACCGTTTTCGATCATCTACCCGCCCCATCGACAATTGCCAGCGGCGGCACGGGCGTTGATTGATTTTTTGATTGGGCAATAGCTGGTAACGCCGGCCGCCCCTGTGGGAGCGAGCTTGCTCGCGATGGCGGCGTGTCAGCCGGCATCGATGTTGCTGATCCGCCGCCATCGCGAGCAAGCTCGCTCCCACATGGGTTCCGATGTGACTGCAGGATTTGCATCCTCCCGCAGCCATCCTGTGGAAAGCTTCCTTGCTGCCACAGGTTCTACATTCAATGAACCGCAGCCGCCTGCTCCTCCATCTTCTTGCGCAGGCTCAGCGGGCGCATGTCGGTCCAGACTTCTTCGATGTAGGCCAGGCATTCCTTCTTGAAGCCGCTTTTGCCAACGGTGCGCCAGCCCTCGGGGACGGCCTTGTAGTCCGGCCAGATCGAATACTGTTCTTCGTGGTTGACCACGACCTGAAAGACGATGTCCTCGCGGTCGAATACTGAAGTCATGGGTGTCTCTCCATCTTTGCTCGAGGTTCGCTGCGTCGCATACGCAGCCAGGATATGAAAGGAACGTACGGGGCCGGGTGAAAATTAGCTGTCGGTGACCGCCGCATGCAGGGCTCGCCCGAAAATCTCGGCGACCCGGTCGATTTCCGCCCGGGTGATGATCAACGGTGGCAGGAACCGCACCACGCCGCCCTGCCGGCCGCCCAGCTCCAGGATCAGCCCGCGCTTGAGGCATTCGCGTTGCAGCCGTGGCGCCAACTGTGCATGCACCGGCGGATGACCGAGGGCATCCGGCTTGCCCGCCGGGTCTACCAGTTCAACACCAAGCATCAACCCGCGACCGCGGATATCGCCCAGTTGCGGGAAGTCTCGCTGCAGGATGCGCAGGTGCTCGCTCAAGCGTTCGCCCATGGCGGCGGCGTGGGCCGGCAGGTCGTGCTCACGCAGATAGCGCATGACTGCGGAACCGGCGGCCATGGCCATTTGATTGCCACGGAAGGTCCCGGCGTGAGCGCCCGGCAGCCAGGTGTCGAGCCACTCGCGGTAAACCACCACCGCCAGCGGCAAGCTGCCGCCGATGGCCTTGGACAGCACGACCACATCCGGGATGATCCCGGCATGCTCGAAGGCAAACATTTTGCCGGTACGGCCGAAGCCGCTCTGGATTTCGTCGACGATCAACGCCACCCCTGCCTGCTCGGTGATCCGTCGCAAGCCGCGCAGCCAGTCCAGGTCGGCGGGAATGACCCCGCCCTCGCCCTGCACCACTTCGACGATGACCGCCGCCGGCAATTGCACGCCGGCCTCCGGGTCGTTCAGCAGGTTTTCCAGATAATGCAGGTTGGCCTTGACGCCCTCGACACCGCCCAGCCCGAACGGGCAGCGGTAATCGTAGGGGTATGGCATGAACTGCACACCACTGCTGAGCAAGGCGCCCAAGGGTTTCTTCGGCCCCAGGCTGCCCATCAGGCTCAATGCCCCCTGGCTCATGCCGTGGTAACCGCCCTGGAACGACAGCACGGTGCTGCGTCCGGTGGCGGTGCGCACCAGCTTGAGGGCGGCTTCCACCGCGTCGGTACCGGTGGGGCCGCAGAACTGGATTTTCGCCTCGGCGGCCAGCTCTATCGGCAACAGACCGAACAGATCCTGGACGAAGCGGTCCTTGACCGGTGTGGTCAGGTCCAGGGTGTGCAACGGCAGTTCATCGGCCAGCACCTGCTGGATCGCGTCGATCACCACCGGGTGGTTATGCCCCAGCGCCAGCGTGCCGGCGCCGGCCAGGCAATCGATGAAGGTACGGCCCTCGACGTCCTCGACATACAATCCCTTGGCGCGCTTGAGGGCCAGGGGTATCCGCCGTGGATAGCTGCGGGCATTGGATTCCTGCCGACTCTGGCGCGCCAGCAGTGGTGATTCATTGAACTGGTAGAGCGTCTCGGCCGGCACCGGGCTGACCCGGGCCGGCTGTGCTTCGATAAGGCTGTTGGCGACTGACATCTCTCGACCCCGCAGTACGTAGTGACCCAAAACGACACACCGGGCAGGTGCGCATCCGGTCGGGGCGCACATGCAGGTTTCCTGTTGTGGAAACGCATCAGCCACGGACGGATTTACTCGCGGGCAGCACTTTCGCCAGTGGCGCGATCAGTGGCTTGTGCATCGCGATGGCCTTGACCCCGCCGACGGCGAAGGCGTCAGCGCTTTGCTCGAAGCCCAGGTGTCGATAGAACGCCTGGCTGCTACGGGTGCTGTTGAGACGCACCCGGGCCACCCCGCGCCCGCGCAGCCAGGCCTCAATGTCCCGCACCAGCGCCTGGCCGACACCGCGGCGGAAGGACTCCGGTTGTACATAGCAGAAGGCGATCCGGCCACTGGCCGAGGCCATGGCGACACCCGCCGGCCGCCCCTGCAAACGTGCCAGGGTCAGGCGCAAGCGTGGGTCGGCCAACCAGGGGTGGATATGCGCAAGGGTGTTATTGCGTACCCAGGCGGCGACGATAGTGGGGTCGTTGCGGTGTTCGGCGGCACACCCGATCCGTATGGAGCGTTCGGCGATCCGGCTGATGATGCCGGCATCGCTGGGCGTGGCCGTGCAGATTTCGATGAACGTGTCCATGGCGCGGTTTTCCTCAGTCCTTGAGTCGAGCTGAAAAAAACATAGACCCGGATAAGGCCGAGGCGCCAATGGCGGATCGTTACAGCAGATGTACGCAAGCCTGAAGAAGCTAAACCTGTGGGAGCAAAACCTGTGGGAGCAAAGCTTGCTCGCGATGGCAGCACCTTGGCCAACAGTCAGACCGAGGTGCCTGCCTCGCGAGCAAGCTTTGCTCCCACAGATAATTAACCGGGCAGCACCTGCACCGGCATCGTCAATTCGACCCGCAATCCATCCGGGCGGCTGTCGAAATGCAGCCCGCAGCCGCACCGCTGGACAATGGCCTGGACGATCGCCAGCCCTAGCCCGCAGCCGGTGCTCTGGCCGTTGCGCCAGAAGCGCTGGGTCAGGTGCTGAATGTCGTCGGCGGCGATGCCCGGGCCATGATCGCGGACCTGGAAGCGTACGCGCTGGCCGATCATTTCCAGGCTCAGTTCCACATCGGTATCGTCCGGGGTATGGCGCAGGGCGTTATCCAGCAGGTTGCGCAAGGCGGCGATGGAGAGCACCGCCGGCATCTGCACCGGCGCATCGGACAGCCCTGGGGCCAGGTGCAGCTTGATTCGCCGGGACTCACTGCTGGCCGAGTCCTGGATCGCCAATCGCGCGACCTGCTCGGCATTGCAGTGCACGCCATCGTCGAACGACAGGCTGCCTTCGACCCGCGCCAGCAACAGCAGTTGTTCGAGGGTGCGATGCAAGCGGTCGGCGCCCTCCTCGGCCCGGGCCAGGGATTGGTCACGGGCGGCGCCCTCGGTCATGCGCGCCACTTGCAGGTGTGTCTTGATGGCGGTCAGTGGGCTGCGCAGTTCGTGGGCGGCGTCGCCGGTCAGCCGGCGCTCGCGTTCGATGGTCTTGCCGATGCGCTGGAACAACTGGTTCTGGGTCTCCAGCAAGGGTCGCAACTCGCTGGGCAGCGGATGGATCTGCAAGGGCTCCAGAGAGTCGGCATTACGCCGCATCAGCGCATCGCGCATGCGGTTGAGCGGCGCCAGGCCCTGGCCGATGCCCAGCCACAACAGGCACAGGCAACCGAGCAACGCCACGCCCACCGGCACCGAGGCGGCCAGCAGTATCGACATGTTCAGGGCTTCGCGCTCGATCTGGCGGTCGGCGGTGGTGATGCGCAAGTCGCCCCGGGCCAGGGTGAAGCTGCGCCAGGGCGCGCCGTCGATCATCTGGTCGTGGAAGCCCATTTTCTCGGCTTCCAGGACCTGTTCCGGGGTGCCGTGGCTGCGGGCCAGAATCTCCCCGCGCAAGGAACTGACCTGGCAGGCCATGCCGCCGGGAATGCTCAATTGCTCGGAGCTCAAATGCGTGCCGTCGCCCTTGCTGGGCAACGGCGGCATCTGTTCCAGCAACCCGGCGACCATCCGCGCCGAGGCCACCAGACGCTGGTCGAGGGAGAACATCATCTGGTTGCGCAGGTCACTGAGCATCCACGCCGCGGCCAGGGCCCAGATCAGGGCGAAGGCCGCGCCGAGGGTCAAGCTCAGGCGCAGTCGCAGGCTCATCACTTGGAGGACTCTCCGCCGTCGGCCGGCCCCAGGCGATAACCCAGGCCGCGCACGGTCTCGACAATGCCGTTACCCAGCTTGCGCCGCAGGTGATGGATATGGACGTTGAGGGCGTTGCTTTCCAGTTCGTCGTTGAACCCGTAGACGCTGTCCTTGAGTTGCTCGCTGGACAGCACCCGACCGCGACTGTGCAAGAGCGCCTGCAACAGCGATTGCTCGCGCCGGGACAGATCCACCGGCTGGCCGTCCAGGGTGGTCTCCCGACTGCTGGGGTCGTAGGTCAGGCGACCGTGCTCGATCAGGTTGACGCTACGCCCCGCCACGCGCCGCAGCAACGTATGCAGGCGCGCCGCGAGCTCGCGCAGGTCGAAGGGTTTGAGCAGATAGTCATCGGCGCCGGCCTGCAAGCCATCGACCCGGTCGGTCACCGAGTCACGGGCGGTGAGGATCAGCACCGGCGTTTCCAGCCCCTGCTGACGCAGTTGCCGGAGCAACTTGAGACCGTCCTCATCGGGCAATCCCAGGTCCAGCACCATGACATCGAACTCCGCCACGCCGACCATCGCCCGCGCCGCCGATGCGGTGGCCACGTGCTCGACCGTCAGGCCCTGCGCCGTGAGGCCGGCAACGATCCCGCTGGCAATCAACTCATCGTCTTCGCAGACCAGTACGCGCATGGTAAGCCCCGTGGAAAAAGGTACATTAGGCCGCCGGCCGATTAAGCCGACATTATGCGACGAGTACGGCCAACATGGGCGATCATTGCGGCCTGCCGGTCGTCGCCGGGTTAATCGACGGTTAATCGCCAGCCGCCATTGTGTTTTCCACTTGCTTCGTTCTAAGGCTTTATCCATGCGTCGATTGTTTTTGCTGTGGCTGTTCCTGATCTCGGGCCTGGCCCAGGCCGCCAATCCCTTCGAAACCAAACCCGATTTCCTGCCGGTGGAAAAGGCGTTCGTGTTGACCTCCGAACGCCTGGACTCCGGTCAGACGCAGCTGTTCTGGCAGATCGCCGATGGGTACTACCTGTATAAGCAGCGGCTCAAGTTCGATGGCCTGGCCGAGGCGCAGAAACCGCAGCTGCCGGAGGGTGAGGCCCACAGCGACGAGTTTTTCGGCGACCAGCAAGTCTATCGCCAGGCGCTGGAACTGAAGATACCCGCCGGTGCCACGGGCAAGATCAAGGTGGGCTTCCAGGGCTGTGCCGACGCCGGCCTGTGCTATCCACCCCAGACCCAGGTGATTGACCTGGGTGGCAGCGCACCCGCGGCGGCCACCGGCGAGGCACCGGACCAGGCCCTGGCCAGCGGCCTGCAACAACGGGCCTTGGGCTGGAGCCTGCTGGTGTTCTTCGGCCTGGGCCTGCTGCTGGCGTTCACCCCTTGTTCGCTACCTATGTTGCCGATTTTGGCCGGGCTGGTGGTGGGCAGCGGCGCCGGACCGAGACGCGGCCTGGCCCTGGCCGGCAGCTACGTGATCAGCATGGCCCTGGTGTATGCGGCCATGGGCGTGCTCGCCGCGCTGCTGGGGGCTAACCTGCAGGCACTGCTGCAACAACCGTGGCTGCTGGGCAGCTTCGCGGCCGTATTCGTGTTGCTGGCGTTGCCGATGTTCGGTTTCTTCGAATTGCAATTGCCGGCGGCGCTGCGTGACCGTCTGGAAAACGCCGGACGCCAGCGGCGCGGTGGCAGCCTGGTGGGCGCCGGTATTCTCGGGGCGTTGTCCGGCCTGTTGGTGGGCCCGTGCATGACCGCCCCGCTGGCCGGCGCCCTGCTGTACATCGCCCAGAGCGGCAATGCGCTGCACGGCGGGCTGATCCTGTTCACCATGGGCATCGGCATGGGTCTGCCGCTGTTGCTGCTGGTGACCGTGGGCAACCGCTTCCTGCCCAAGCCCGGCGCCTGGATGAACCTGCTCAAGGGCGTGTTCGGCTTCCTGTTCCTGGGCACCGCGCTGCTGATGATTCGCCCGATCATCGACGGCTCGCTGTGGATCGGCCTGTGGGGCGTGCTGCTGTTGATCGCCGCCTATAGCGCCTGGCGCCAGACCGAAGGCTTCGGCCGCATGGCCTACCTCTGCGGCAGCGCTTCGTTGCTGTTCGGCCTGTGGGGCAGCCTGCTGGTGATTGGCGCAGCGGGCGGTGGCGATGACCTCTTCCAACCCCTGAAGGTCTACGCCGGCAGCGAGGGCAGCGCGAGCGTCAGCGTCCACGACACCTTCGTTACCGTCAGCGAGCCCGCCGCCCTGCAACGGGAACTGGACGCCGCCAAGGCCCAGGGGCAGTGGGTGCTGCTGGACTATTACGCCGACTGGTGCGTGTCCTGCAAGATCATGGAAAAACAGGTATTCGGCCGCGCCGAGGTACTCGACGCCTTGCAAGGCGTGCGCCTGCTGCGCCTCGACGTCACCGCCGACAGCCCCGCCAGCCGCGAGCTGCTGAGCCGTTACCAGGTACCGGGGCCGCCGAGCCTGCTATGGATCGGCGCCGACGGTGAAGAGCGCCGCAGCCAGCGGATCACCGGGGAAGTCGACGCCAAGGCGTTCCTGGCGCGCTGGAACCTCACCCGGGACGCACGCTGATGCTGACGTTCACCCTCGGCACCTTCGCCATCGCCCTTAACCACCTGTTGCTGATCAGCGCCCTGGCCCTGGCGACCTTCGTCGGCTGGCGGGTGGCCAAGCGCGGTGGCGAGAACCCCGAGTCGGTGCTATTCGTGCTGTTTCTACTGGGGCTTTTGGCCGCGAGGATCGGCTTCGTCGTCGCCTATTGGCAACATTACCGCGACGACCCTTGGCAGATCGTCGACCTGCGCGACGGCGGCTTCCTCGCCTGGCCGGGGATTGTGGCGCTGCTGATCGGCGCCTTGTTGTGGGCCCGGCACCGCCCGGCCCTGCGCCGACCGTTGGGCTTCGGCGTCGGCAGCGGCCTGCTGTTCTGGCTGGTGGCGACCCTGTCGCTGACGATTTATGAACAAGGCACCCGACTGCCGGACATCACCCTGCGCACCGCCGACGGCCAGACCGTGAAGCTCACCGACTACCAGGGCGGCCCGCTGGTGATCAACCTCTGGGCCACCTGGTGCCCGCCCTGCCGGCGAGAAATGCCGGTGCTCGAAGAAGCCCAGCAACAGCGCCCGGACCTGACCTTCCTGTTCGTCAACCAGGCCGAAAGCATGCAAAGCGTCAGCACCTACCTGGCCACCCAGGGCCTGAGCCTGACCAACGTATTGTTCGATGGCAGCGGCCGCCTCGGCCAGGCCGTGGGTTCCATGGCCCTGCCGACCACCCTGTTCTACAGCGCCGACGGCCGCCTGCTGGGCAGCCACCTGGGCGAATTGTCGGAAGCGAGCCTGGCCCGCGCCCTGGAAAACTTCGAAACACCGGGCTCGACCACGGTGCCCCACTCCGCCACAAGGAAACCGCCATGCCCCGCCTCCGCCACCTGCTGACCCTGGCCGTTGCCGCCACACTGTCGCAGACCCCGTTGCTCCAGGCCGAAGAATTGCCTGCGGCCATCAAGAAGATCGAAGCCAAGGGCGCGAAAATCATCGGCACCTTCGAGGCCCCGGACGGGTTGCGCGGTTACGCCGCGCAATACCAGAACCGTGGCATGGCGCTGTACCTGACCCCGGATGGGCAGCATGTCCTGCTGGGCAACCTGTACGACGCCAACGGCAAGGACCTGAGCGCCGAGCCGCTGCAAAAACTGGTCTATGCACCGATGGCCAAGGCCATCTGGGCGAAGATGGAAGCGAGCAACTGGATCGCCGACGGCAACAAGGACGCACCGCGCACGGTGTACCTGTTCAGCGACCCGAACTGCCCTTACTGCAACATGTTCTGGGAGCAGGCCCGGCCTTGGGTCAAGGCTGGCAAGGTGCAGTTGCGCCACATCATGGTGGGCATCATCCGCGAAGACAGCCCAGGTAAATCCGCCGCCTTGCTGGCCGCCAAGGACCCGGAAAAAACCCTGGCCGAGCATGAAAAAGCCGGCAAGGGCAGCCCGCTCAAACCACTCAAGGACATACCGCCCGCCATCCAGGCCAAACTGGACGCCAACCAGCAGTTGATGGACGAACTGGAACTGTCCGCCACCCCGGCGATTTTCTACCTGGATGAGAAAGGCGACCTGCAACAGCAGCAAGGCGCGCCGTCGCCGGACAAGCTGGTGAAGATTCTCGGGCCGAAGTGACCGACCGCCAGACCGCCACTGCAGCCCCCCTGTGGGAGCGAGCTTGCTCGCGATTGCGGCAGATCAGTCAGCATTGAGGTGACTGACATACCGCTATCGCGAGCAAGCTCGCTCCCACAGTGGATTTGCATCGGTCACAAAATCCCTGCACGCGATGACAACGGTCAGCGACGCAGGAACTCCAGCAACGCCTCGTTCACGAATTGCGGGTTCTCCAGGTTGGAGATATGCCCCGCCTCCGGAATCAACACACGGGCACACCCGATCAACTCGGCCATTTCCAACGCCTCGGACGGCGGGCGGGGTTTGTCCTGGTCGCCGCACATCACCACTGTGCCCTTGGCATCCAGGGCATGCAGGCGTGGCAGGATGTCGTCCCGACCGAAAATGATCCGCCCCAGCGGCACGATGCTGTCGCGCAGTCGTTCAGTCGGCAGCGCGGCCAATGTGGCGCGGAACTGTTGATAGAGCGCCGACTGCGGATCGATGCCCGGCCGGAAGAAGATCGGCACGACGATGTCCAGCAACGGCTCGGGAATGCTGCCGATGGCCTCGATCTTGTCGAACAGTGAAAAATAATAAAGCCGGGTCGGCTCCGGCTCGACGCCGACGTAGGTGTCCATCAATACCAGCGACTGCACGCGCTCAGGCGCCGCCAGCGCCAGCCGAGCGCCCCACATCCCGCCCACCGAAAGCCCGACCAGGTGGAAGCAGTCAATGTCCAGGTGATCCATCAACGTCAATGCCTGGCGGGCCAGGTCGTCCAGGGAGGTCATGCCCTCGGGCAATCGCCCGGACTGGCCGTGGCCCCACAGGTCCAAGGCAATGACCCGGTAATGCCGGGATAACACCTCGATCTGCGGCGCCCACATGGTGTGGTCCCACAGATAGCTGCTGCCCAGCAGCACCACCGGGCCCTGGCCTTGGTCCAGGTAGTGAAGCGGTTGTCCGTCGATCGTTGCAAAGGGCATGGGTGACCTCCTTGTTTGAGTCTGGAAAAAAGCCTTGGGAGACTGAGCGGTACAGAGTAAGCAGTCAACCTTTAGGCCAACAGTGCCTGTTCTGCCCTCATCGCGGGCAAGCCTTGCTCCCACAGAGTTGAAGCTCGAACACAGATAATCTGCTCGCAGCCGATCCCTGTGGGAGCAAGGCTTGCCCGCGATGAGGCCTCTATAGACGCCGCAAAACTACATTCCTTCCAACTCCGCCATCAAATCATTCAACCGATCCACCTTTTCCTCAGTGATTTCGCTGGCCGCCAGGCCATCGATGTAGTCGGCCAGTTCCTGCACCGTGCTGCACTCGAACATCGCCCGCAGCGGCACGTTGCGTTGCAGGGCCTTTTGCACCCGTGAGGCGATTTGCGTCGCCAGCAAGGAATGACCGCCCAGCTCGAAGAAGTTGTCCCGCACGCCCACGCGCTCGACTTTCAGCACCTGGGCCCAGATGTCCGCCAGGGTCTGCTCCAGCTCATTGCCGGGCGCCTGATAGTCCTGGCTTTGCAACTGGCCGATCTCCAGAGCCGGCAAGGCCTTGCGGTCGAGTTTGCCATTGGCGTTGAGGGGCAGGCAGTCGAGCCACAGCCAGTGCAGCGGCACCATGTACTCCGGCAGCTCGGCCCGCAGGCGCTGCTTGATGCGCTCCAGGCGTTCGGTGGGTTTCAGTGCCGAATCGGTGGCAACCAGGTAGCCCACCAGATGCTTGCCATTGGCGCCCTCCTGGACGCCCACCGCCCCATCGCGCACTTCCGGCTGTTCATGCAACCGCGCTTCGATTTCCCCCAGTTCGATGCGGTAGCCACGGATCTTCACCTGATGGTCGATGCGCCCGACGTACTCCAACACCCCGTCGCTGCGCCGCCGCGCCAGGTCGCCGGTGCGGTACAGCCGCTCTCCCGGCGCCCCGAACGGGTTCGGCACAAACACCGGGGCGGTGCGCAACGGATCGCTGACATAACCGCGTCCAACCCCCGTGCCCGCCACGCACAACTCGCCCACCGCGCCGAGCGGTACCAGGTCCAGCGCGCCGTCGAGCAGGTACAAACGGTTGTTATCGGTAGGTGTGCCAATCGGTAAGTAAGTGCCACGGGTCGAGGCCATGTCGACCCGGAAAAACGCTACGTCATCGGAGCATTCCGCCGGACCGTAGGCGTTCACCAGGCCGATATCCGGGTAGCGCAACAGCCATTGATGAGCCAACTGCGGCGGCATCGCTTCGCCGGTGGGCAGCATCCAGCGCAGGCCGTCCAGACCGATACGGTCTTGGGCGAGCATGCCCTGGATCAGCGACGGCACGCTTTCCAGCACGGTAATGCCCTGGTGTTGCACATGCTCCAGCAGCCCTTGCGGGTCGTGGGCTATGGCGTTGGGCACGATGTCGACCCGGGCGCCGAACAACGGTGCGGCGAGGAACTGCCAGACCGAAATATCGAAGCTTTGGGACGCCGTCTGGGCGATCACGTCCGCCTCGCTCAGCGCCAGGTACGGCACTTTGCTCAATTGGTTGTTGAGCATGCCGCGCTGTTCCACCATCACGCCTTTGGGCTGGCCGGTGGAGCCGGAGGTGTAGATCACGTAGGCCAGGTTATCCGGCCCGCTGTAGACGCCGGGGTTTTCCTGCGACACAGCGCTGGCCTGGATGGCTTCCCACACCAGCAACTTCGGCCGCCCGGCACAGGCGAACTCCTCCAACAGCGCCAGCGCCTGGGCATGACAGGCCTGGGTGCAGACCAACAGCGGCGTGCGGCTCAGTTCGATGATGCGGCTCAGGCGCTGGCTCGGCAGGCCCGGATCCAGCGGCAAGTAGCCGGCACCGGCCTTGAAACTGCCGATGATCATGCCCAGCAGTTGTGCATCCCGTTCAGCCAGCAACGCCACCGGCTGATCCAGGCCGACACCGGCCGCGATCAGGGCGTGGCCGAGGCGGTTGCTGCGTGCATTCAACTCGGCGTAGCTGTAGCTCGCGTCCAGGCAACTGACCGCACGGCGGTGGGGATGGGCCGCGACCCGCGCCTCGAACAGCTCGACGTAGCTCTGCTCCAGCGGATAGGCATGCGCGCTCTGGTTGCAGCCCTCGATGAGGAAGTCCTGTTCTTCGGCACCGATCAGCGGCAGCTCGCTCATGTCGCCGTGCAAGCCCTCCATCAACGCCAGCAGCAACCGTTTGAACTCGCCCAACAGCCCCTGGACGGTGCTTTCATCGAAGTAGCGCTGGTCGTACGAAAGGTGCAGTCCCAGGTCATCCCCCGGGTAGCAGACCGCCGTCAGCGGGAAGTTGGTGTGGGTGCGCCCCGAGTCGGAGGTGGCATTGAGGCTTTGGGCACGGTCCAGCACCGAGACTTCCACCGGCGCGTTCTCGAACACGAACAGGCTGTCGAACAGCGGCTGGCCCTTGGGCAGTTCGCTGACTTCCTGGATGCTCACCAGCGGCAGGTATTCGTACTCGCGTAGTTGCATGTTGCGGTCCAGCAAATCGCTGAGCCACTGGCGCACGCTGCAACGCTGATGGTCCTCGGGCATCTGCACGCGCAGGGCGATGCTGTTGATGAACAGCCCCACGGTGCGTTGCATCTGTGGCAGTTCCACCGGGCGTCCGGCCACGGTGACGCCGAACAGCACGTCGCGGTCGCCGCTGACCCGGCGCAGTACCAGGGCCCATGCCGCCTGGGCGAAGGTGTTGACCGTCAGTTGGTGGGCCTGGGCCAGTTCCCGCAGCCGTGCGCCGTCCCGGGCATCGAGACGGGTGTAGCAGTCGCCGACGATCATGCCGCCGCTGTCACCGGCGTGCTCGCGCAGGAACGGCCGGTCGCCAGGGATCGGCGTGGTCCGCTCAAAGCCTTGCAGGTTGCGCTTCCACCACTGCCGGGCGTCGTCCAGGCTCTGGTGTTGCAGCCAGCCGATGTAGTCGCGATAGCGCGGCGGCACGGCCAACTGCGGCTCGCGCTGTTCGCCCAGGGCGGTGTAGAGCTCGAAGAAGTCGTCCATCAGCAGCGAACGGCACCAGGCATCGATGAGGATGTGGTGGTTGCTCATCATGAACCAGTAGCGCGCCGCGCCGACCCGAATCAGCCGCAGGTGGAAGGGCGCCTGGTTCAATAGATCGAAACCGGCCTCGCGTTCATCCTTGAGCAGGGCCTGGAGCTTGGCTTCCTGGGCGTCTTCCAGCACCTCGGACCAGTCGAGGTAATCCACCGGCGTGCGGCCCGGCTTGTGGATAATTTGCAGCATGTCTTCGCCGACGTTCCAGCAGAACGAGGCGCGCAAGGCTTCGTGGCGAGCGATGACCGCCTGCCAGGCCTGGGCAAAACGCCGCGGGTCCAGTTCGCTGTTAATGCGGTAGCGATCCTGCATGTAGTACAGGCCGGTGCCCGGTTCCAGCAGGGTATGCAACAGCATGCCTTCCTGCATGGGCGTCAGCGGGTAGACGTCTTCGATCTGCGCGGCCGGCACGGGCAGGCTGTCGAGCTGGCCCTGGGTCAGCTTCGCCAGGGGGAAATCCGATGGCGTCAGGCCGCCCGCTTCGTCCGTCAGGCAATGTTCGATCAGGCGTTGCAACTCATCGAGGTAGGCCTCGGCCAGCGTGGCGATGGCCTCTGGGTCGTGACGCTGAGCGCTGAAGGTCCAGCGCAGCACCAGCTCGCCGCCGCTGACCTGGCTGTCGACGCTCAGTTCGTTGGGCAACGGTGCATCGGGATCGTGGATCGCCCCCAACGGCGCATCCAGCGGCTGGAACAGCGCATCCTGACCGAGGGTCTGGTCGAGCTGCCCCAGGTAGTTGAAGGTGATCGCCGCGTGCGGCAGGCCGGCCATCGCCTCGCGAGTCGCCGCGTCCGCCAGGTAACGCAGCACGCCATGGCCGAGGCCCTTGTGGGGCACCGCGCGCAGTTGCTCCTTGATGCTCTTGATCGAGACACTGAAATCTTCGGCCGCTGGACTCAGGCGCACAGGATAGACGCTGGTGAACCAGCCCACGGTGCGGGTCAGGTCGAGGTCGTCGAACAGCGCTTCACGGCCGTGGCCTTCAAGCTGGACCAAGGCCGAATCATGGCCGCTCCAACGGCACAGCACCCGGGCCAGCGCCGTGAGCAGCAGGTCATTGACCTGGGTACGATAGGCGCTCGACGCCCGTTGCAGCAGTTGTCGGGTGCGCTCGGCGTCCAGGCGCACGCTGACGGTTTGCGCGTGACGTTCCTGCAGCCCGCCGTCAGGATTGGCGCACGGCAACGCCAATGGCGCACCGCTCAACTGCGCTTGCCACCAATCCAGTTCTTCGCGCAAAGATTCGCTGCCGGCGTAGGCCTGCAAACGCGCGGCCCAGTCACGCAACGGGCTGGTCTTGGCCGGCAGTTGCAGCGCCTGCCCGGCGCTGAGCTGGCGATAGACAGTTTGCAGGTCGTCCAGCAGCACCCGCCACGACACACCGTCCACCACCAGGTGATGGATGACGATCAGCACCCGTTGCTGGCCATCCGGGAACTGCGCCAGCACGGCACGCAGCAACGGCCCGGTGGCGAGATTGAAACGGCTCTGCGCCTCGGCAAACAACGCTTCGCACGTCTGCGTGGTGTCCACGCAGACCTGCTGCAACAGCACGGCGCCAGACAACGACTGGTGCTCGGCGCACCACTGCCCGGCGCTTTTGTCGAAGCCCAGGCGCAAGGCATCGTGGTGCTGGAAGACGGCGTGCAACGCCCGTTCCAGAAGTTGCGGTGCCAGGGCCGTGGTCGGCTCCAGCACCAGCGCCTGATTCCAGTGATGCCGGTTGGGGATCGGACGGTCGAAGAACCAGTGCTGAATCGGCGTCAGCCCCGATTCACCCTGCAACAGCCCCTGTTCGGCGTGCACCTGCTGGCTGCGCGTGGCAACGGCGGCCAGGGTCTGTACGGTCTGGTGCTGGAACAAATCCCGGGGGGTGAAATGGATACTCTGCTGTCGGGCGCGGCTGACCACCTGGATGGACAGGATCGAGTCGCCGCCTAGCTCGAAGAAGTTATCGTTGAGGCCCACCTGCGTCACGTTCAGCACCTCGCACCAGATCGCCGCCAGGGCCTGCTCCAGAGCATTGCTCGGCGCCACGTAGTGTTGGCGATTGAGCTCAAGATCGGGCAGCGGCAAGGCGCGGCGGTCGAGCTTGCCGTTGGCGGTCAGCGGCATGCTCGCCAGCAGGATCAGGTGCGTGGGCACCATGTAGTCCGGCAGTTGGGTCTTGAGATGGTTTTTCAGTGCTTCGCGCAGAGCCGCTTGTTGCTCGTCGTCCTGGCTGGCGATGTCGCTCACCAGGTAGCCGGCCAGTTGCTTGCCGCCAGGCATGTCGAGGGCCAGGACCACCGCCTCGCGCACCGCCTCATGTTCCAGCAGACGGGTTTCGATTTCCCCCAGCTCGATACGGAAACCACGGATTTTCACCTGATGGTCGATCCGTCCCAGGTATTCCACCAGCCCGTCGGCACGCTGGCGCACCAGGTCGCCGGTGCGATACAGGCGCCCGCCCTCGGTGGCGAACGGGTCGGCGACGAAACGCTCGGCGGTCATGCCCGGACGCTGGTGATACCCCTGGGCCAGACCGGCGCCGCCGACATACAACTCACCCGTGGCGCCTGGCGGCACCAACGCCAGGTCGGCGTCGAGGATGTACGCCACCCGGGCGCCAATCACGCTGCCAATCGGCACACTGGCCGCGCCCTCCTCCAATTGCTCTGGGGCCAGGCTTGCCAGGGGCATGACCACGGTTTCGGTCGGGCCATAGGCATTGAAGAACAGGCTCGGGCTGAACGCGGCGCGAATGCGCTGCAAATGCTCGCCCGTCAGGGCTTCGCCGCCGGTGATGCACATGCGCACGGGCAAGGTCTGCCCTTGGGTCGCCAACCACTGCGCCAACTGGCTGCCGTAGCTGGGGGTGAACCCGAGGATGTTGATGCGGTGCTGGCGAATCAGCCCGCAGATTTCCTCGGCGTCCCACTGGCCCTGGGCCCGCAGCACCACGTGGGCGCCACTGAGCAACGGCACCAACAGGCGTTCGGTGGCCGCGTCGAAGTTGATGGAATAGAAATGCAGTTCGCAATCGTCCGGGCGCATGCCAAAGCGCTGGATCACCGCCTGGCAATGCATGGCGATTTCACCGTGGGACACCACCACGCCCTTGGGTTTGCCGGTGGAACCGGAGGTGTAGATCAGGTACGCCTGATGCTGTGGCAGATTGATCAGCGGCAGCGAGTGATCCGGGTATTGGGCCAGGGCCGCCGAATCATCTTCCAGGCACCAGCACCCCACACCCTCAGGCAATGCACCGAGGGCCTGGAGCATCGCCCTGTCGCTGAGCAGCAGGCTGATGCCACTGTCTTCGATCATGTAGCTCAAGCGGTCCAGCGGGTATTCCGGGTCCAGCGGCACATAGGCACCGCCAGCCTTGAGGATCGCCAGCAGGCCGATGACCATTTCCAGCGAACGCTCCAGGGCCAGACCGACCCGCACCTGCGGCCCAACGCCTCGCTCGCGCAGGCTCCAGGCCAGGCGATTGGCGTGGCTGTCCAGTTGCGCATACGTCAGGGTCTGCCCGGCGAAGGTCAGGGCTGGGGCGTCGGGACGCGCCCGGGCCTGTTCGTCGAACAGTGCGTGGAGGCACTGGTCCAGGCGATGCTCACCGGGCTCGACACCCAGGCTGTCGAGCAGTTGTTGCTGCTCGCTGGCGCCCAGCAACGGCAACTCGCTCAGCCGCCGGGTCGGATCCTCCAGCAACGCTTCCAGCAGATTGCGCCAGTGCCCGGCCATGCGTGCGATGCGCGGTTCGTCGAACAGGTCGGTGCTGTAGGTCAGGCAGCACCCCAGGCGCTGATCCAGGTCGGTGACCTCCAGGTTGAGGTCGAACTTGGTGGCCCGGGCGTCGTTGACCAGGTATTCGACGCTCATGCCGGCCAGCGTGCGGCTCTGCTGGAATTCCCAGCGCTGCACGTTGCACATCACTTGGAACAACGGGTTGTAGGCCGTACTGCGCGGTGGTTGCAGGGCTTCCACCAAATGATCGAACGGCAAATCCTGATGGGACTGGCCTTCGATGACGGTGTGGCGCACCTGCTCAAACAATTCGCCCACCGACATCTGCCCGTCGAGCTGGCAACGCAGCACTTGGGTGTTGAGGAACGCACCGATCAAGCCTTCGCTTTCCGGGCGGATGCGGTTGGCCACTGGCGCGCCGATGCGCAGGTCGGTCTGGCCGCTGTAGCGGTAGAGCAGCACGGCCAGGGCGGCGGTCATGGTCATGAACAGGGTCAGGCCCTGCTGCGCATTGAAGGCGCGGACCCGCGCTGCCAGCTCATCACTGAGATCGAAACGGAACAGTTCGCCGCGATGGCTTTGCACCGACGGACGCGGGCGATCGCCGGGCAGCTCCAGCAGCGGATGTTCGCGGCCCAGTTGCGCGGTCCAGTAGTCCAACTGCCGTTGACGCTCGCCGGATTCCAGCCATTGGCGCTGCCAGACGCTGTAGTCCAGGTACTGCACCGGCAACGGTTCCAGCGGGGATTCACGGTCGTCGACAAAGGCTTCGTACAGCGCGCTCAGTTCACGGGCGAAAATATCCATCGCCCAACCTTCGGTGACGATGTGGTGCAGCGTCAGCACAAAGTAATGCTCATGCTCGGCGGTCTTGACCAGACAGGCCCGCAGCAGCGGACCGGTTTCCAGGTCGAAAGGCTGGTGGGCCTCGCTGTCCGCCAGTTGCTGCACCCGCTGCTGGCGAATGTCAGCGGCCAGCCTCGAGAAGTCCTTCCAGCCCATGCGCAGGCCCGTCTCGCCGTGCACCTGTTGGCGAGCCACACCGTTGACGCTCGGGAACGTGGTGCGCAGGGTTTCGTGGCGCAGGATCAACGCCTGCAAGGCCGCCTCGAAGCGCCCGACGTCCAGCACCCCGCGCAATCGCGCCATGCCGCCGACGTTGTAGGCCGGGCTGTCCGGCTCCATCTGCCAGAGGAACCACATACGCTGTTGGGAATACGACAGCGGCACCGGTTGGCTGCGGTCGACCTTCTCGATGGGCGGCTGGCGGTTGGTCTGGCCGCTGCCCTGGATCAAGCGCACCTGTTCGGCGAAAGCCCCAAGCTCACTGGCCTCGAACAAGGTGCGCAGTGGCAGCTCGACGTCGCAGACCTGGCGGGTGCGGGAAATGATCTGGGTCGCTAACAGCGAATGGCCGCCCAAAGCGAAGAAATCATCCCGCAGGCCGACGCGCGCAAGGCCCAGCACGTCGCGCCAGATACCAGCGATTTGCTGCTCAAGGGCGCTGACCGGCTCGACGTGCTCGCGCACCTGCCATTGCGGCTCGGGCAAGGCGCGGCGATCGAGCTTGCCGCTCGGGCCCAGGGGCATGGCGTCCAGGCGCAGCAGTTGAACAGGCACCATGTAGTCCGGCAGCTCGGCGGCCAGGGCGGTTTTGAGCCGGGTGTTCAGTTCGTCCTGGCCGAGGGCAACCTCAGGCGCGGTGTAATAACCGATCAACTGCGGGCCAGCCGAGGTGTCGCGCACCAGCACCGCCACTTGGGCGACGCCGTCCTGGGCCAGCAGGCGCGCTTCGATTTCCTGCGGTTCGACCCGGAAACCGCGCAGTTTGACCTGCTGGTCGAGGCGACCGAGGTATTCGATCACGCCGTCGGCGCTCCAACGTGCCCGGTCGCCGGTGCGGTACAACCGCGACCCAGCCGGCCCCATTGGGTCGGCGACGAAACGCTCGGCGCTCAGGCCCGGACGACCGAGGTAACCCCGGGCCAGGCCCAGGCCGCCGATGCACAGCTCGCCCGGCACACCGGCCGGCACGGGATTGAGGTCGCTGTCGAGCACCCGGCACAGCACGTTGCCCAACGGCCGCCCAATCGGCGAGCGCTCGCCATCGGCTTCAGTGCACTGCCAATGGGTGACATTGATCGCGGTTTCGGTCGGGCCGTAGCGGTTGTGCAATTGCGCCGACGGCAGGCGCGCCAGCACCCGGTTGCGCAACTCGGCCGGCAAGGCTTCGCCCCCAGAGAAGACCCGCCGCAGGCTGCTGCAATGGACACTCAGTGGTTCGTCGACGAACAGGCTCAACAGCGGTGGTACGAAGTGCAGCGTGGTGACGCCAAACTGCTGCGCCAACTGGGCGATGCGGTGCGGATCACGGTGCTCGCCGGGGCCGGCCAGCACCAGTTGGCTGCCGGTGATCAGCGGCCAGAAACATTCCCAGACCGACACGTCGAAACTGATGGGGGCCTTTTGCATCAGCACATCGCTGGCATCCAGCCCGTAGGTCGCTTGCATCCATTGCAGGCGCTCGGCCAGGGCCGCGTGGGTATTGCCGACGCCTTTAGGCTGGCCGGTGGAGCCGGAGGTGTAGATCACGTAGGCCAGGTGATCGCCGTGCAGGTGCAGGCCCGGTGGGTTGCTCGGCCATTGTTCCAGGTGCAGGGCGTCCATGGCGATCACGCTGACACCCTCGCAAGCTGGCAAGCGTTCGAGCAACGCGGTTTGGGTCAGCAGCAAGTCGACGCCGCTGTCGTCGAGCATGTAGGCCAGGCGGTCGGCCGGGTAGTCCGCATCCAACGGCACATAGGCACCGCCGGCCTTGATGATGGCCAGCACGCCGATGAGCAACTGCGGCGAGCGCTCGGCGGCAATCGCCACGCACACGTCCGGGCCAACGCCCTTGTCCCGCAGGTAATGGGCCAGGCGATTGGCCTGGGCGTGCAGCTCGGCATAATCGAGTTGACCGCCGTCCCAGCGCAGGGCGATTCGTTGCGGCGTGCAGCGGGCCTGCTCGTTCAACAGCTCCGGCAACCATTGGCTGGCCGGCGCGCACGGGGCCGCGCTCCACTGCTGCTGTTGGCTGTGTTCATCGGCGGTCAATAACGGCACATCGCCGATGGCTTGCTGCGGATCGGCACAGACCGCTCGCAACAGGTTGCAGTAATGCACTGCCAGCCGCTCGATGGTCGCCGCCTCGAACAGTTCGTCGGCGTAGTCGAACGACAGGGTCAGCCGGCCGTTGCGATCTTCTTCGCTGTGCAATTGCAGGTCGAACTTGGCTTCGCGACTGTGCCACGGCAATTCCTCGGCCAGCAACCCCGGCAAACGGCGCAAGGCACTCAGGTCACGCTGCTGGTGGTTGAACATCACCTGGAACAGGCCTTGTTCGCGCGCCTCGGGAAACGCTTCGAGCAGTTGCTCGAATGGCAGGTCCTGGTGGGCCTGGGCCCCGAGCGTGGCTTCCCGGGCCTGGGCCAGCAGCGCGGCGAACGGTTGACGGGAATCGACCTGCCCGCGCAAGACCTGGGTGTTGATGAAGAAGCCGATCAGCCCCTGGGTTTCCAGGCGCGGACGGTTGGCATTGGGCACACCGACGCGGATGTCGGATTGCCCGGTGTAACGCTGCAACAGCGCCTGGAAGGCCGCCAGCAACAGCATGAACGGCGTCGCGTCATGGGCCTGGGCCACATGGCGCAGGGCCTCGCCGAGATCCTTGTCCAGACGCAGGCTGTGCCGCGCGGCGCTGCGCAGACGTTGAGCGCTACGTAGGTGATCCGTGCCCAGCACCAGGGCCGAATGTTCAGCGCCCAGTTGCTGCTTCCAGTAGCTCAGTTGGCGCTCGGCCTCACCCTCGGCGAGCCACTGGCGTTGCCAACTGCCGTAGTCGGCGTATTGCAAGGGCAACGGCGCCAACTCGGCGATCTGGCCTTGGGAGGCGGCGGCATACAACCGGGAGAATTCTTCGAGCAATACATTCATCGACCAGCCGTCGGCGATGATGTGGTGCAGCGTCACCAGCAGTTGATGGTCATCCTCGTCGAGGCGCAACAGGGTGACCCGCAGCAGCGGCCCCTTCTCCAGATCGAACAGCGTGGCCGCTTCGTCTTCTCGAACCTGCCGCGCCCGGGCTTCGCGCCGGCTCCCTGGTTCGTCACTGAGATCGATCACCTGCAGCTTGAATTCGCCAGCCGGATCGACCTGTTGCAAGGCCACGCCATCGCGTTCCAGAAACCGCGTGCGCAAGGACTCATGACGCTCGATCAGTTGCTGGAAACTGGCGCGCAACGCGTCTTCGTCCAGCTCGCCGCGCAGGTGCAAGGCGCCGGGAATGTTGTAGGCGCGGCTCGTCGGGTCGAGCTGCCAGGTGATCCACAAACGGTTCTGCGCCAGCGACTGTGGCAGTGGCGCGTGGCGCGGCAATGCGCTGATCGCACCCTGGGCCCGGCCGCCGTCCTGCTGCTGGTTCGCCACCGCTGCCGTGAACGCAGCCAGGGTCGGGGCTTCGAACAACAGGCGCAGGTTGAGCGCCAGCCCGAGGGTTTCGCTCAGGCGGGCGATCACCTGGGTGGCGGCGATGGAGTTGCCGCCCAGCAGGAAGAAATGATCGTCGGCCTGGACCTGCTCGACCTGCAATTGCTCCCGCCAGACCTGGCCGATGAGGGCTTGCAACTCGGAGGCTGGGACAAACTCATCAACCACGTCGACTTCGACGGACGGGAACTGCGCATAACTGTCCAAACTGCCGTCGGCCAATCGGCTGCGGCAGGCCGAGCGCTGCAACTTACCGCTGGAGGTCTTGGGCAGCGCGCCGGGGTTGAGCAGCACCACCACGCTCGGGGCTTGTTGGCAGGCCTCGGCCACGGCCTGGCGAATGGCTTTGATCAAGGCCTCTGGCGGCAGGACTTTCTGCACGCTGCGGCTGATTTCCGCGGCGATGCCGATGCCTTCCTCGCCGTTGTCGTTGACCGCGAACACCGCCACCCGGCCCTTGCGCACCACTTCCACTTCGCGCTCGATAGTTTGCTCGATGTCCTGGGGATAGAGGTTGTGCCCACGCACAATCAGCAGGTCTTTCAGGCGACCGGTGATGAACAGTTCGCCGCCACGCCGGAACCCCAGGTCCCCGGTGCGCAGCCAGGTCCGGCCGTCGTGCTGGACAAAGGTCTTGGCGCTGGCTTCGGGGTTGCGCCAGTAGCCCAGGGCGATGCTCGGCCCGGCGGCCCAGACTTCACCGACCTGGTTATCGGCCAACGGCTGCAACGTGGCGGGCTCGACGATCAGCACCGCGTGCCCGGGTTGGCTGACACCGCAACTCATCACCGCGCCGCCCTGCCCCGGCTCGACCCGGTTTTGCGCCAGCGCCGCGTCATCCACCCGCAGCGAAGGAATGCCGTGGCGGCGTGGCGTGCCGGCGACGAACAAGGTCGCTTCGGCCAGGCCATAGGAGGCCATGAAACTGTCCGGCGTGAAGCCGCACGGGGCGAACTTCTCGGCAAAACGCTCCAGGGTGTCGAGGCGGATCGGCTCGGAGCCGGAATAGGCCACGCGCCAGCCGCTCAGGTCGAGACGCTGCAGGGCCGAATCACTGACCCGCTCGCTGCACAACCGATAGGCGAAATCCGGGCCGCCGCTGATGGTGCCGCCGTACTCGCTGATCGCTTCGAGCCAACGCAGGGGTCGGGCCAGGAAATAAGCCGGAGACATCAATACGCAGGGAACGCCGCTGAACACCGGCTGCAACAAGCCGCCGATCAGACCCATGTCGTGGTACAGCGGCAGCCAGCTGACGATGACGTCGTCGGGGTTCAGGTCGATGCCGAAGCCATGGCGAATCAGCAATTCGTTGGCCACCAGGTTGCCGTGGCTGACCTGCACGCCCTTGGGCAACGCGGTGGAACCGGAGGTGTATTGCAGGAACGCAATGTCATCGTCCTGCAGCGTCGGCATCCGCCATTGCCCGGCGCAGGCCGGGTCGAGGGTATCGACGCACAACACCGGCGGCGCCGATTCGATGGCTTGCAGCGGCTCGCGCAGATCACTGCTGGTGAGCAGCAGGCGCGGTTCGGCGTCTTTGAGGATCGACAGCAAACGCTCCTGATGATGGCGACGGGCGGACTCCGGTGGATAGGCCGGAACGGCAATCACCCCGGCATAGAGGCAGCCAAAGAACGCTGCGACGTAATCCGGGCCGCTGGGGAACAGCAGCACGGCGCGATCGCCCAGTGCCGCTTCGGCCTGCAAGGCGCCGGCAATGGTCCGGGCGCGCAGGTCCAGGTCGCGATAACTCAACACCACACCCTGCTCCGGGGTGTCGGCAAGGAAGCGCAAGGCCACCCGGTCCGGCGTCAGCGCGGCGCGGCGCTGGAGGGCATGAGCCAGGGTGCTGGGGAGTTCGAACGCGTCGGTCATGGGGGTTTCCTGCCTGAATTCGGCTTGCAAGTTGTCCCCCATGGAACGGATAGCCCCGACAAATAATTAGTCGGGCCGCCGACTCACCACACCCTGCAGCGAAGCATCCGACAGCCACGCGCCGCGGCAATGGGTCGCGGGGCCGAGGCTGGATTTTATTGCACCAATAATTCTCCTTCTCAATTGACAATCATTATCATTAAGCCTAATTTGGCGCTCGATGTGTAGGACGGGTCCGCCATCCGGACGTCCCGCTAACTTTTTGCAGCAAGGTGAATTCCATGACGGAACAAGTATCCACAAGCAGGTGCGACTCACCGTTACTCCAGGCGTTCGTCGATAACCGACTGATCCTGGTCAAGATCGCGGCGCGCATTACCGGTTGCCGGTCCCGCGCGGAAGATGTGGTACAGGACGCTTTTTTCCGGCTGCAATCGGCGCCGCAGATCACCTCCTCGTTCAAGGCGCAGCTCAGCTATCTGTTCCAGATCGTGCGCAACCTGGCGATCGACCACTACCGCAAGCAGGCGCTGGAACAACGGTACTCGGGACCGGAAGAGGAAGGGTTGAACGTGGTGATCCAGGGTGCTTCGCCAGAAACCTCCCATATCAACTTCTCCACGCTGGAGCACATTGCCGACGCCCTGACCGAACTGCCCAGCCGTACCCGCTATGCCTTCGAGATGTACCGCCTGCACGGCGTGCCACAGAAGGACATCGCCAAGGAACTGGGCGTCTCGCCGACCCTGGTGAACTTCATGATCCGCGACGCCCTGGTGCATTGCCGCAAGGTGTCGGGGGTTCGGGGGGATACTTTCGCTCGGCGGTAATGCGGGT
The DNA here is from genome assembly GCF_057655955.1 of Pseudomonas sp. Soil_N_39. Taxonomy (NCBI): domain Bacteria; kingdom Pseudomonadati; phylum Pseudomonadota; class Gammaproteobacteria; order Pseudomonadales; family Pseudomonadaceae; genus Pseudomonas; species Pseudomonas sp. Soil_N_39. Next base: position 20,187 of record NZ_JBDGLI010000009.1, on the reverse strand, counting down.
AGCAGTTCCGGCCCCATCGCGGGCAAGCCTTGCTCCCACAGGTTACCTGTTCACAAAAAGGTGCCTGATAGAGATCCTGTGGGAGCAAGGCTTGCCCGCGATAGCGTCCTGACGGCAGCCACTTGGGCCGAGCTGAACCTCACATCAACCCACACCGATCAAAAAACCGCTCACGCCCCAGGATCATCAGTGCCGCGCGCTTGTGGGGGAAATCGAATTCCTTTTCGCAATGAAAGCACTGGTTGTGCAGGTGCCCGATCATCCGGGCATTGTCGGCCCGAGGTTCGGCCACCACACGCTGGGTGCGCGGGTCGTCCAGGAACAGGTAGTGCACCAGCGCCGACAGCCAGCTCGCCACCTTGTGCGGCCCGCGGTGCTGCTCTTCGCCCACCAGCATGTGGATGCCGCGGTCGTAGTGGTCGGCCTCATAGAACGGCGCGATCCGGTCTTCCTTGGCCCAATAGGCTTCGAAGTAGGCGAACGGCTGGTCATCGAAGCAACCGATCAGGGTCAGGACCCGGGGATCGGCCTGCAGCTTGCCCAGGTACTCACGATGTTGTTCCAGGCTGCCCTCCTCCTGCCAGAAACTCGCCACCCGCGGGCTGTTCTGCCAGCGGTTGAATCGCTCCAGGTCCTGCTCGATTTCCACGGTGCGCAAGGACACCCAGGCCCCCAACCGCGCATCGAAACGCCGGTACACCTCGCCACGCGGCTTCATCGGCCGGCGTGGATGGCGGCGGCCATCGGTGATGATCATCTGTTGCGGGTAACTGCCGCTGAACGACTCCCCCAACCAGGGCTGCGGCAATTGCCAGAACATCGTGCGCTCGCAACGGTATTCACCGGCACGCTCGGTGCCCGTCAATAAACCGCTGAGCAAGGCTTCGCCGGGGCGTTCGTCGAGGTGCCAGGTCAGGTGCTGACATTCGGGGTCGCGGGCAAACAGCCAATAGCAGGCCGCCCACAGCGCCGGGCCCACCGGGCGATCATTGATTTCCTGCAAATGCACATGCAACGCGGGACCGCGCACCAGGCGCAGCCGGATCAGCGGCGCGCCTTCAAGCATCAGGCTCAGGTGGCGTTCGGTTTCATCGGCGCCGAGGCGACGGCCACCAGGCAAGGGCAGCGTCGTCGGGTGGTTGAGGTTGGACATGGGAGCGGCTCGCGTATTCGTCGGTAGTCAACGTGTGACGTGAGCCGGGGAGGGAAATTTAGTGTCGCCTTCAATGGGAATGCGTGGGCACCAGCTGGATCTGGTAAGGCTGGAAAATCTTCAGCAACTGACCGTTATCCCGCAGCATTTGCAGCAACTGTGCAAACGCCTCACTGGAAATGGGCGCCTGCGGGCGGATCAGCGCGTAATGGTGGTAAACCTGATCGATGCGCTCGGACACCAGCAATTGCGGGCCGACTTCGGGATTGCGCAGCACGTAATCGTTGAGGTACGAACGGGTCACCAGGGCGATATCCGCCCGCCCGCGCAACACCATCAACAAATTGCTGTCGTGGGAATACGTCAGCGTGGCGTTGTATTGGCCGATGAGGAACTTGGGGTCGGCGTTGAATTCGGCAAAGGCGTAGTGATAACCGCTGAACAGCGCCAGGCGCTTGCCCCTGAGATCGGCGAAATAACTTTGCTGTCGCTCCGGCTGGCGCTGAGCGACGAAGACTTCCGCATCTTCCAGGCCCATGTCCACCGCAGTGTGCGGCACCTCCTGCCAACCCCATTCGGGGTTCTCGAAAATCGCCATGTCGACCCGGCCCTGCTTGAAATCATTGAACCGGCGCGGGATCGAAGTTGGCACCAGTACGAACTGATAGTCGCTTTGCGACTGGTTCAAGGCCTCCACCATCTGCGGCAGCAGGCCGGTGTCGGCGCCGTTCTCGGGACGAACGGTATAGGGCGGAAAATGCGCCGCGCCGATCCTCACCAGTTGCGCCGCCTCGAGTGGCAACGCCAGGAAAACGGCCAGAGTGGCCAGCAGTACACGCGAGGTCATCCCCATCGGCGAAAACGTCAAGATAACCCACTCCCCAAAAGTCCCCATCACTACAATCAAGCTAGGCGGTTTCAGCCGCTGAGCCAGCCACACGGCCATTTATAGCACCGCTCGATTATTGTTTTTCTTCAAGCACCAGGATCAAGGCCTGCTCGGCCAGTTCATCGAGGCTCAGGCTGCCTTCGGCGCGAAACCAGGTGGTGGTCCAGGACAACGCCCCCGTGAGGAAGCGCCGGGTAATGGACACGTCCCCGCGAATATACCCGGCCTCCTTGGCCTGGCCCAGGACCTCGAGCCACAGCGCTTCATAACTATCACGCAGGGCCAGCACATGTCGCTGTCCATCCTGCGAAAGCGAACGCCACTCGTAGACCAGCACCGCCATGGCCTCGCCCGTGCCGCCCATGATCGACTGCAATTCGCAGCGAATCAGCGCCAGCACCCGCTCGCGCACGCTGTCGGCTTCGGCCAGGGCGGCGCGCATCAACGCGGTGTTGTAGCGGATGGTTTCTTCCATCACCGCCCGCAGGATGTCGTCCTTGCTTTTGAAATGATGAAAGATACTGCCCGACTGGATGCCCACGGCACTGGCCAGGTCGCGCACCGTGGTGCGCTCGAAGCCTTTGTTGCGAAACAGGTGGGCGGCGGTCTGGAGCAGTTTGCCGCGAGCACTGTCCGGGTCGGTCAGTTGCCCGTTGTCGACCAGCTCACGCATCACGCCCTGGGCTTTTTGCTCGTCCACCCATTCTCTCCTACAGTCGATCCACCAACGCGCCGCCATCGCACACCAAAGCATCGGTGGCGCGGGCAATTTAAGCCGAGCGAGGCAACCAAGCAAGCGCTCGGCCCGAAGAACCGGTGGACGTTTACAAACCAAGCGCTTGCTTGGTAGTCTCGAACCACCTTTGCCGGAGGGAACGCCATGCCCAAAACGATCCGAATCGGTTGCGCCAGCGCCTTTTGGGGCGATACCTGCACCGCGGCGGCGCAACTGGTCGAGGGCGGGAACCTGGACTACCTGGTGTTCGACTATCTGGCCGAAATCACGATGTCGATCATGGCCGGGGCGCGCCTGAAGGACCCATCGAGCGGCTATGCCACGGACTTCATCGAAGTCCTCACCCCGCTGCTCCAGCAGTTGCATGACGACGGGATCCGCGTCATCAGCAACGCCGGCGGGGTCAATCCCCAGGCCTGCGCGAAGGCCTTGCAAGCCGCCTGCGACCAGGCTGGCGTAGCGCTGAAGATCGCCGTGCTGCTGGGCGATGACCTGCAACCGCAAGGTGAACGACTCGCCATCCAAGATATCCGCGAGATGTTCAGCGGCGAGCCCTTGCCAGCCACGTGTGTGTCCATCAATGCCTACCTCGGCGCGCCCGGTATCGTCGAGGCGCTGCGCCTGGGCGCCGATGTGGTGATCACCGGCCGCGTGGTGGACAGTGCCGTGGTCAGCGCCGCCCTGGTGCATGAATTTGGCTGGGCCTGGGACGATTACGACCGATTGGCCCAGGCCGCACTGGCGGGGCATCTCATCGAGTGCGGCGCCCAGTGCACCGGCGGCAATTTCACCGACTGGCAGGACGTGCCGGATTACGAGCACATCGGCTTTCCTATCGTCGAGGTCAGCGCCGACGGCCCATTCATTGTCACCAAGACCGAAGGCAGCGGTGGGCTGGTCACGCCGTTGACCGTCGGCGAGCAACTGCTCTACGAAATCGGCGACCCGCAAGGTTATCTGTTACCCGACGTAATCTGTGATTTCAGCCAGGTCAGGTTGATCCAGCAGGGCAAGCACGCCGTGCGCGTCCATGGGGCCAAGGGCCTGCCGCCCAGCGATCGATACAAGGTCTGCGCCACGTGGCTGGACGGTTGGCGCTGCACCGCCACTTGCCTGATCGCCGGCATCGATGCAGTGGCCAAGGCTGAACGGGTCAGCCAGGCGATTGTCGCCAAGACCTCGCAGCTATTGCACCAACGTGGCTGGGCGCCCTACAGCGAAGTGAGCATCGAACTGCTGGGCAGCGAAGCCACTTATGGCCAGCACGGCCAGCGCCGGGACAGCCGTGAGGTGGTGATCAAACTGGCGGTACGGCACCCGGACAAACAACCGCTGGTGCTGTTTTCCAGGGAAATCGCCCAGGCCGCCACTGGCATGGCGCCGGGACTGACCGGCCTGGTCGGCGGCCGGCCGACGGTGTCACCGTTGATTCGCCTGTTCTCGTTCCTGGTCGAAAAAGCCACCTGCCGGCTCGACATCGAACTCGACGGCCAGCGCCACCCTTGCCCCCTGCCCGCTGTCGAACCGCTGCACACCGTCGATCTGCCGGTCGCCCCGGCCCCGCCCAAACCCCAGGGCCAGGCCGACGCCAGCGTGCCGCTGATCAAACTGGCAGTGGCGCGTTCCGGCGACAAGGGCAACCACAGCAACATCGGCGTGATCGCCCGGGAACCCGAATACCTGCCCTGGATCGCCGAGGCGCTGACCCCAGAGGTGATGGTCGACTGGATGAGCCACGTGCTCGACCCGCTGCTGGGCCGGGTCGAACGCTGGTACCTGCCGGGCATCCACGGTTTGAATTTCCTGCTGGAAAACGCCCTCGGCGGCGGCGGTGTCGCCAGCCTGCGCATCGATCCCCAAGGCAAGGCGTTCGCCCAGCAGTTGCTGGAGATCCAGATACCGGTGCCGCAGCACATTGCCGATCAGGTCGGCTAGGGGCGGCCGCCATGGCAAATAAACGATCAGCAGTGTGGCGAGGGAGCTTGCTCCCGCTGGGTTGCGCAGCGACCCCGGCTTTTGCGATTGCTGCGCAATCGAGCGGGAGCAAGCTCCCTCGCCACAAGGGTTCAGCTGATCCGTTCCAACACGAGGAGTCTGCATGCCGGTCATCGAATCGCACCTGGATCCCCACAGCGCTGACTTCACGCGCAACCACGCGGCGATGCTGGCCGGCGTCGAACAGTTGCGCCAGCTCGAACGGGCCGTGGTGGAGAAAGCCGCCCAGGCCCAGGGCAAGTTCGACCAGCGCGGCCAACTGCTGCCGCGCCAGCGCCTGAACCTGCTGCTGGACCCCGGGGCGCCGTTTCTCGAACTGGCGAGCCTGGCCGGCTACAAACTCCATGACGACAAGGACGGCAGCCAGGCCGGCGGCGGCCTGATCGCCGGGATCGGCTATGTGTCCGGGGTGCGGGTGCTGGTGGTGGTCAACAACAGCGCGATCAAGGGCGGCACGATTTCCCCCAGCGGGTTGCACAAGACCCTGCGCCTGCAACAGATCGCCATGGAAAACAAACTGCCGGTCATCACCCTGGCCGAAAGTGGCGGCGCCAATCTCAATTACGCTGCGCAGATTTTCGTCGAAGGCGCGCGCTGCTTCGCCAATCAGGCACGTATGTCGGCCATGGGCCTGCCGCAGATCACCGTGGTGCATGGCTCGGCCACGGCCGGTGGCGCTTATCAACCAGGTTTGTCGGATTACGTGGTGGTAGTGCGCGACAAGGCGCGGCTGTTCCTGGCCGGGCCACCGTTGCTCAAGGCCGCGACCGGCGAAGTGGCCAGCGAAGAGGAACTGGGCGGTGCGCTGATGCATGCGCAGGTGGCCGGCACCGCCGAATACCTGGCCGAGAACGACGCCGATGGCATACGCCTGGCTCGGGAAATCCTCGACTTGCTGCCCTGGAATGCACAATTGCCGCCACAGCCCGAACGGACCTGGACCGAGCCGCTCTACCCCGCCGACGAATTATTGGGACTGGTGCCTGACGACCCGAAGAAACCCTATGACGTGGGGGAAATCATTGCCCGTATCGCCGACGGCTCGCATTTCCTGGCCTTCAAAAGCGAATTCGACACCCAGACGATTTGCGGCCACCTACGCATTCGCGGCCATGCCTGCGGCCTGGTCGGCAACAACGGGCCGATCACGCCCCAAGGCGCCAGCAAGGCCGCGCAGTTCATCCAGTTGTGCGATCAGAGCCGCACGCCGTTGCTGTTTTTGCACAACACCACGGGATTCATGGTTGGCACGGAGTCGGAGCGACAAGGGGTGATCAAGCACGGCGCCAAGATGATCCAGGCGGTGGCCAATGCCCGGGTGCCCAAGCTGACCGTCGTGGTGGGCGGCTCCTATGGCGCTGGCAACTATGCCATGTGCGGCCGCGGGCTTGACCCACGCTTCATCTTCGCCTGGCCCAACAGCCACACCGCCGTGATGGGCGGCGCCCAGGCCGGCAAGGTCCTGCGGCTGGTCACCGAGGCCACACAACTCAAGAACGGCCTGAGCCCCGACCCGAAGATGCTGGACCTGCTCGAGCACACCACCGCGCAGAAACTCGACAGCCAGTCCACTGCCCTCTACGGCAGCGCCAGCCTGTGGGACGACGGGCTCATCGACCCGCGTGACACCCGCACCTTGCTGGGCTACCTGCTGGACATCTGTCACGAAGCCGAACAGCGGCCATTGCAAGCCAACAGTTTCGGCGTGGCCCGTTTCTGAGGACGCTCCACGACTCACAGGAGAACAATAAAAATGATCTTCACCCAGGAACACGAGGCACTGCGGCGCACCGTTCGCCAGTTTGTCGACCACGACATCAACCCCTACGTCGACGAATGGGAGCAGGCCGGGCGCTTCCCCATCCACGAGATTTTCCGCAAGGCCGGCGCGCTGGGCCTGCTGGGCATTTCCAAGCCGCAGGCCTTCGGCGGCATGGGCCTGGACTACAGCTATTCGATCGTCGCGGCCGAGGAATTCGGCACCATTCATTGCGGCGGCGTGCCGATGTCCATCGGCGTGCAGACCGACATGTGCACCCCGGCCCTGGCCCGTTTCGGCTCCGATGAGTTGCGTGAAGCGTTCCTGCGCCCGGCCATTCGCGGCGAACAGGTGGGCTGCATCGGCGTCTCGGAAGTCGGTGCCGGCTCCGACGTCGCCGGGCTCAAGACCACGGCGCGCAAGGACGGCGACGACTACGTCATCAACGGCAGCAAGATGTGGATCACCAATGCGCCGTGCGCCGATTTCATTTGCCTGCTGGCCAACACCTCGGACGACCAGCCCCACGTCAACAAATCGCTGATCATGGTGCCGATGTGCAGCCCCGGCATCAGCCTCGGCCAGCACCTGGACAAACTCGGCATGCGCAGCTCGGAAACCGCCCAAGTGTTTTTCGATGACGTGCGGGTGCCACAACGCAATCGCATCGGCCAGGAAGGCGCCGGGTTCATGATGCAGATGCTGCAATTCCAGGAAGAACGCCTGTTCGGCGCGGCCAACATGCTCAAGGGCCTGGAACATTGCATCGACAGCACCATCGCGTACTGCAAGGAACGCAAGACCTTCGGCGCGGCCCTGATCGACAACCAGGTGATCCACTTTCGCCTGGCGGAACTGGCCAGCGAGATCGAATGCCTGCGGGCGCTGGTCTACCAGGCCACCGAGCAGTACATCCACGGCCAGGACGTCACACGCCTGGCGTCGATGGCCAAGCTCAAGGCCGGACGCCTGGCCCGGGAAACCACCGACAGTTGCCTGCAATACTGGGGCGGCATGGGCTTCATGTGGGACAACCCGGTCGCCCGGGCCTATCGCGACGTACGGCTGGTGTCCATTGGTGCCGGCGCCGACGAAATCATGCTGGGCATCATCTGCAAGCTCATGGGCATTTTGCCGGGGAAGAAAAAATGAATACAACGCCTGCCAGGCAGCCATCGCGAGCAAGCTTTGCTCCCACAATGCCTGGCGAGTGCATTCGCCTGTGAGAGCAAAGCTTGCTCCCACAATGCCTGGTGAGTGCATTCGCCTGTGGGAGCAAAGCTTGCTCGCGATGAGGCCCTGATAGCCACCGCAAACCCCAGGAGCGACCATGCCCACCTTCAGCAAAATCCTCATCGCCAACCGTGGCGAAATCGCCTGTCGCATCCAGCGCACCGCCCAGGCCCTGGGTTATCGCACCGTGGCGGTGTTCAGCGAAGCCGACGCCGATGCGCTGCACGTGCGCATGGCCGATGAAGCCGTGCTGGTCGGCCCGGCCCCGGTGCAGCAGTCCTACCTCGACCCCTTGGCCATTCTCGACGCGGCCCGGCGCAGCGGTGCCGATGCGCTCCACCCCGGCTACGGTTTTCTTTCGGAAAATGCCGGGTTCGCCCAAGCCTGCGCAGACGCCGGCATCGTTTTCATCGGCCCCAGCCCCGAAGCCATCGACCTGATGGGCAGCAAGCGCCGCGCGAAAATCGCCATGATCCAGGCCGGCGTTCCCTGCATTGCCGGTTACCAGGGCGCGGCCCAGGACGACGACGCGCTGCTGCGCGAAGCCGGGCGCATCGGCTACCCGCTGATGATCAAGGCCAGCGCCGGCGGTGGCGGCCGCGGCATGCGCCTGGTCCAGTGCGCCGAAGACCTGCTGGAGCAGTTGCGCAGTGCGCGCTCGGAAGCCCTGCACGGCTTCGGCAGCGACGAGTTGATCCTCGAACAGGCGTTGATCGATCCACGGCATGTGGAAGTGCAGGTCTTCGGCGACCATCATGGTCAGTTGATCCACCTGGGCGAACGGGACTGCTCGATCCAGCGGCGCCACCAGAAAATCATCGAGGAAGCGCCCTGCCCGGTCATGACCGCCGACCTGCGCCAAGCCATGGGCGAGGCGGCGCTCAAGGCGGGGCGTGCAGTGAATTACATCGGCGCCGGGACCGTGGAATTCCTGCTCGCGGCGGACGGCAAGTTTTACTTCCTGGAAATGAACACGCGCCTGCAGGTCGAACACCCGGTCACCGAGTTGATCACCGGCCTGGATCTGGTGGCCTGGCAATTGGACGTCGCCGCCGGCAAGCCGCTGCCCCTGCGCCAGGACCAGGTGACGTTCAGCGGCCATGCCCTGCAAGCGCGGTTGTACGCCGAGGACCCGGCGGCGGATTTCCTGCCCCAGACCGGGCAATTGGTGGGCTGGGAGCCGCCCATCCGCGACGATGTGCGAGTCGACCATGGCCTGCTGGAGGGCCAGGTCATTACCCCGTTCTACGATTCGATGCTGGGCAAACTCATCGCCTACGGCGTCACCCGCGAAGAGGCCCGCCGTAAATTGTTGCGAGCGGTGGACGATTGTGTGCTGCTTGGGGTCCAGAGCAACCAGCGCTTGCTCGCCGGGCTGCTGGCACATCCGCGCTTCATCGACGGCGACGTCAGCACCGGTTTCATCGGCCAGCACTTTGCCGATCATTCGGCGCTCCTGCCCCTTGAGCCCTCGGCCGAACAACTGGCCATCGCCACGGCAGCGTTTTATCAGGCTTCGCAGGCACGGCATGCCCCCGGTCTGGGTGGATGGCGCAACAGCCTCGGCACGGCGCGGCATTGTCGGATCGGCGTCGGGGAGCGCGACTGGGTGCTGAGCCTTGAGGCCGAAGCCGACGGGACACTGAACATCCGCAGTGCCGGACGCCTGATCGAACTGAAGCTGCTCGACGTTGACGCGCAGGGTGCAACGCTGGTCATCGACGGGATTCGCCAGCGCCATGCCTGGCGCCTCGATGGCCACGATCTCTGGCTGTCCACCCGCCCCGGCGGCCTGCACTTGCAGGATCGGACCCTGGCCCCGGTCGCCGCCCAGGCCAGCGCCAGTGACGGGACACTCCAGGCCCCCATGGACGGTGCCATTATCGAGGTGCTGGTCAGCGAAGGCAGCCCGGTGCGCCAAGGCCAACTGCTGATGGTGCTCGAGGCGATGAAAATGGAGCACCCACTCAAGGCCGGCATCGACGGCGTGGTCAGGCAATTACACGTCACACGGGGTGCCCAGGTGAAAAACCGCCAGGTTTTGTTGCGCGTTGAAACAGCCCACTAGTCGGATGCCGAGGGTTTGACTACGCTCAAACCCATCAGCACGCCGACACCGGGAACCTCGCAATGCCTCACTGGCTGGTGATTGATCTGGAGGCCACCACCGATGAAGGTGGCTGGCCGGTAACCGAAATGGAAATTATCGAAATCGGCGCCACGCTGGTGAATCGTGACGGCCGCGAAGTGGATCATTTCCAGCGCTTCGTACGCCCCCTGCGGCGACCGCTGCTCACGCCGTTCTGTCGCGAACTGACTCACATCACCCAAGCCAATATCGACGGCGCCGCGCCCTTGACCGAAGTCTGGCCGGCGTTCGAGCGTTGGCTGGCGCCGTATCATCCGAAGCTGGAAAGCTGGGTCAGTTGGGGCGACTACGACCGCAAGCAATTACTTCAGGAATGGCAGCACCAACAGTTGCACAGTGTCCTCGCCCAGATGCCGCACATGAACCTCAAGCAACGCTTCGCCAAGGCTCGTCGGCTGGAACGACCGCTGGGGCTCAATGGCGCGCTGCAACTGGCGGGCCTGCAATTTTGCGGGCAACAGCACCGCGCCCTGGAAGATGCCCGCAACACCGCGCGGTTGTTGCCCCTGGTGCTGCCGGGTTGAGCGGCGGCCACCGCCCGGCGCGGCAGATGACGAATGTTCAAGCCTTGTGCATACTGGCCGGCCTTTTTAAGCCCCTTTTTCGAGGAATCGCCCATGTTTAAAGTCAACGAGTACTTCGACGGCACCGTCAAGTCGATCGCTTTTGGCACTGCCGAAGGCCCCGCGACCATCGGCGTCATGGCACCGGGCGAATATGAGTTCGGCACGGCCCAACGGGAAATCATGCACGTCGTTTCCGGCGCCCTGACCGTGAAGCTGCCCGACAGCACCGGCTGGGAAACCTTCGCGGCCGGCAGCCAGTTCAATGTACCGGCCAACAGCAAGTTCCAGCTCAAAGTGACCGTCGACACTGCCTATCTGTGTGAATACCGCGGCTGATTCGGCACACCACCGAAACTGGCCCCCTCCCGGAGACACGGTTACCTCTGTGGCGAGGGAGCTTGCGGCTGATTCTGTGGCGAGGGGATTTATCCCCGTTGGGCTGCGCAGCAGCCCCAAGACCTGCCGCCTTGGTGTGTCAGGCTGATTGTGCTAAGCCTTGTTGGGGGCTGCTTTGCAGCCCAGCGGGGATAAATCCCCTCGCCACAAAAGCTAGAAAAGCTAGAAAAGCTAGAAAAGCTAGAAAAGCCGTGACGTGACAAACAAAAATGCCCGTGTCCAATGACACGGGCATTTTTATTCACGGCTCTTTTTATTCGAGCACTTCAACCGGCATGCCGACTTCAAGCCGGCCATCGCTGTCGTTGACCAGGTTCTGGCCGAACATCGCACCGTCCGGCGTCGAACGGTATTGCTGCAACGTGGCAAAGGGTTCGCGATGCGGATCGCGTTCTCCGGTGTGCGGATCGACCGTGGTCATGATGCAACGCGAGCAAGGCTTGACCAGCCGAAACTCCACCTCGCCGATACGAATGCGCTTCCAGCCGTCCTCGGCAAACGCCTCGCTGCCCTCGACCACCAGGTTGGGACGAAAGCGCAGCATTTCCAACGAGCGACCGACCCGGCTCGACAAGTCCTGCAATGACGCCTGGCCAATCAGCAGCAGGGGGAAACCATCGGCAAAAGCGACCTTGTCGTCGTCCTTGCCATAACCGGCGGCGGTGGTACGTGCCAGTTCCACCGGCACATGCACCAGCCGCGTGGGGTTGCCGATGAATTCGCTGACCCAGGCCGCGGCCGCGTCACCGGCGTCCGGCACACGCAAGGTGTCACGCCAGATGATCACGCCGCGCCGCTGCTCTTGCTGGGTGGGCGGCAACGGCACGTCGATGGCGCCATGGCCCGGCGCGCTGAGCGTCAGGCCACCCGCCTCGTTCCATAAGGCCGAAAGCTGGCTCATCTTCGCCACGGCGCGTTGGGTCAAGAACCGGCCCGTGCCCTCGTCCACCAGCATCCAGCGCCGATCACCGTCCAGCCCGAGCTTGTCCAGGCCAATGTCCTGCAGGGGTTGACCCTTGCCGGACTTCAACGGATACCGATACAGCGCGCTCAGCCGCAACATGGTCAACTCCCCGGTGGCAAAAAAATGCCACCTTATACGAGCCGGCCGTTGAAGCAAACCACCATCGGTTTCAGTCGAGCATCAACCGCTGACGCACCACGTCGACCAGCTTGTCCGGCTGGAATTTGGAGAGGAAATTGTCGCAACCGACCTTCTTGACCATCGAGTCGTTGAAGCTGCCGGACAGCGAGGTGTGCAGTACGACATAGAGCCCACGCAAACGCGGGTCGTTGCGGATTTCGGTGGTCAGGCGGTAGCCGTCCATTTCCGGCATTTCCGCGTCGGTGAAGATCATCAGCAATTTGTCGGTCATGACCTCGCCGGTATCGGCCCAGGCCTTGAGCATGTTCAGGGCCTTCAGGCCGTCGCTGGCGATGTGCATTTTCACGCCCAGTTGACCCAGGGTGTCGCGCAGTTGCGAGAGCGCAACATTGGAGTCGTCCACCAGCAGCACTTCGCGGCCACGGGCGCGCTCCAGCACCGGGTCTTCGAGTTTGTCCCGGGAGACCTTGGCGTTGTAAGGCACGATTTCGGCCAGGACTTTTTCCACGTCGATGATTTCCACCAACTGATCGTCCACCTTGCTGATGGCCGTCAGGTAGTGCTCGCGACCGGCACTGGTCGGCGGTGGCAGGATCGCTTCCCAGTTCATGTTGACGATGCGGTCGACACCGCCCACCAGGAACGCCTGAACCGAACGGTTATATTCGGTCACGATAATGGTGCTGTTGGCTCCTGGCACCAGCGGACGCATGCCAATGGCCTGGGACAGGTCGATCACCGGCAGCGTCTGGCCTCGCAGATTGACCACGCCGCACACGAACGGGTGGCGTTGCGGCATCAGGGTCAACTTCGGTAGTTGCAGGACTTCCTGGACTTTGAACACGTTAATGGCGAACAACTGCCGACCCGCCAGGCGAAACATGAGAATTTCCAGACGATTCTCACCCACCAGTTGGGTTCGTTGATCTACTGTGTCGAGAATGCCGGCCATCGATGACTCCTGGGCTTGTTCGGATGAATCCAATAAAACCGATATCGGCCGTACGAACCGAATCTTGACCCCCGGATAAAACACAGCGAGGGGAATTGATATCACATTAACATCATGTTTTACTGGCTTCATGATTTCATCTGCTACTTTTCCCCGCTGCGCGACTCCGGTTTGCGCACTAAGTTCCCCTGCCTAAGGGATTCCCTTAGGCACAATCAGGTCCAACCTGATATTCCCGTTATCCAATAGCCATTAATGTGACGCCATTCTCATTGCTGAACGGAGTCAGGCTTTTGTACGCGACCACAGGACATCGGACCTGCAGCCTTTCGGCCGATCCCACCCGTGTAATCGTTTACGAATTCACCTTCGCTGAACGGCACGGGCGTGTCGTCACGCGTCCGTCCGCGCTCGACCTTGAGATCCAGCCGTTCGCCATACGCGGTTTCCTTTCGCCTGACATGATGTTGTGGAGATAAGCATGCCGAACGATCGTAGGAACTGGAATCAACGTCTTCCCGAATTTCTGATCGAGGCCGAGACACTGCTGGCCAAGTCGGAGGAATGCCTGAGCCATCTGCAATTGATCAACAATGACAAGGACGCCATCGACTGCATGCTCAGCACTTTGCTGAAACTGGCAAACAAGGCCAATGCCCTGGCGCTGGAAGCCGTTTCGGAGTTTTCCCTACATATCCATGGCTTGCTCAGCCATGCGCAAAACCACATGGAGTTGCATGATCAGGCCCTGGACGCGTTGAAGGATTGCTTCACCCTGATGGCTTGGCAATTGGAACTGGTCGATCACACCACTGGCCAGTTGGGCCTGGACAGCAGCGAACAGACGTCCTTGATCGAGGCATTCGCTTTCCAGGTGGGTCAGAGTCCCGGCCAGGCATTGGCCGCGTCGCGTCCGCTGGCGTTGGTGTCTTATCCCCAGAAACAAGCCTGATACGATGGCGATGTGCCTGCTCCCTAGCGCTTTCACGGCTCCATGCCGAGCGCGACCAACGATAGGCGAAGTGGTACTATCTCCCGCGTCAGCCACTTCAAGACAGCGTCATAAAAGCCGCCAACCGAAGCCGCCTTCGACCTGAAACGTTTACCCGACCCGGCCTGTCAGATGCGCTGACCGGCCTGCCCGCAGCGAACATTCATTGGCTCCATCCGCTATGCACGCCAGCCTCAAGTCATTCATCACCTGGCCTCCCTCCCGAGAAAACGCCCGTCGCTTCACCTTATTATTGTGCATCTGCTCGACCCTCGGCTGCCTGCTCACCTACCTGTACGCCGACACGGTGCCGTTGGTCCTGCTGGCCCTGAATGTCGCGGCCTTGAGCTGTGTCTGGATCCACCATCGATTGTCGCGCAAATCCATCAAATTCCAGCCCCAGGAGCTGGCCGACCGGTTGCTCGAGGTCCAGGAGAATGAGCGCCATCGACTCAGCCGCGAACTGCACGACGACATTGGCCAGTTGCTGACCGCGGCGAAACTGCAAGGCGAATGGCTCAAGCGGCGGATGCCAGAGGAATTGCAAGGTCAGTGCGCGCTCTTGTGCGAGACCCTGGACGAAACCCTCAACAAGGTCCGCGACGTATCGGCGATTCTCAACCCCAGAGAACTGGCCAGCCTCGGGCTTGAGGCCAGCCTGCGGGCGCACCTGCTCAAGACCCTGGCCAACGTCCCGGTGAAGTGGAGCCTCGATTGCCAACAGCGCATGACGGGGATCCCGGAGGAGATGTCGGTCGCGGTGTTCCGGATCACTCAGGAAGCAGTCACCAATATATTGCGCCATGCCCGGGCGACGAACCTGCTGGTACGCCTGCAACGCCTGCCCGACGGCCTGACCCTGGTGATCAGCGACGATGGCCAGGGATTTGTCCCGGCCAGCCACCCCGCTCGCGAAGGTCAACGAGGCATGGCCGGCATGTTGGAGCGGGTCGAACAATTGGGCGGTACCCTCAAGATCATGAGCGAGGCCGGCAAAGGCACGCACATCGAAGCACGCTTCCCCTGGGCACCGCGCGCCCTGGAACGAGCCAGTAAGAATAAGGTTCTCCTTTGATTTGTAATTTGCTTCTGGTAGATGACCACTCCCTGATCAGGGCCGGCGTACGCGCCCTGGTCATGGATATCCCAGGCTATGCCGTGATCGGCGAAGCCAATGACGGCACGCAATTGGTGGAGTTGGTCGAGCGGCTGAACCCCGACATCGTGCTGCTGGACATTTCCATGAAGGACACCAGCGGCCTGGATGCCTTGCAACAGCTCAAGCGGGTACGACCTCACAGCAAGGTGATGATCCTGTCGATGCATACGGATCCGACACTGATCATGCAGGCGCTCGAATCAGGCGCCCATGGCTACCTGCTCAAGGACACCACCGCCACCGAGCTGAAACACGCCTTGGAAGCGCTGCGCAATGACGAACGCTACCTGAGCCCTGCCATCGCTCACACGGTGATCAACCAGGCACTGACCCGCGTCCAGAAACATCAGCCGGGCCCTGCCCAGACCCATAACCTGACGGCACGCCAGTTGGAAATTCTGCGGCTGATCGTGCGTGGCAAGTCCACTCGGGAAATTGCCAACGGCCTGAACCTGAGCGTCAAGACCGTGGAAACCCACCGGGCGCAAGTCATGAAGCGCTTGCAGATCCATGACGTGGCCGGCCTTGTGCTGTTCGCGGTGCGCGAGCAAATCATCAGCCTGGATGACTGAGCACCGTCGCGCCGCCCAACAGCGGCGAATCGGATGGCAGGTGCAGCCGCAGCGCCTTCGGTCGGACAGTGAAGCGCAGGGTGCCGACCTGCAACGGTTCGCCATCGAGATTGATGTCCAGGCCTTGAGCGACCTTGATTTCCACCCACGGCAAGCGCGCGCGGACAAACATGTTGTCGATGCCCAGGCCGCCAGCGAGCAAGTCCTTCAAGGTACTGACCACTTCCTGGGGCGCCGGCAGGATGCTGATGTCCAGCAACCCATCATCCGCCAACGCCTCCGGGCACAGCACATGGCCTCCCCCCGCCTGCCGGCCATTCCCGATGCCCAGCGCGAGCAAATCGCCCTGCCAGTGAAAATCGGGGCCCTGCAACTCACCATAGGCGGCACTCAGCTCACTGAATCGCGACAGGCCCGTGAACAGGTAGGCGGCACCGCCCAAGACCTTCTTGAGATCCTCGGAGGTGTTCGCCGTCACCTGGCTACCAAAACCACCGGTGGCCATGTTCAGGAAAATCCGCCCGCCGACTTCGCCCACATCAACGGCCTGCGGCGCAACGTCCAATAGATCCAGGGCCTGCGCAGGCTCCAACGGAACACCGGCCGCCCGGGCGAAATCGTTGGCCGTGCCCAGCGGCAGCAGTACCAGACTGGCATCGCTGGACTTGAGGGCGATCGCTTCGGCGATATCACGCAAGGTTCCATCACCGCCGCCGGCGATCAGTCGGGTATAACCAGCATCCAGGGCTTCATCGACGCATCGCTGGGCATCACCAGCTTCCCAGGTCAACCGTACCGCCAGCTCCCAGCCCTGTTCGCGCTTGAGCATCACTGCCGAGCGAACCTCTTCGTTGAGCGCTTGCTTGCCATGCAGAATCAACAGCGCCTTGCCTTTGCTCATCGTGGTCTCCGTCATTGGAAGGTACAGGCATGGGACCACCCATTCGAGCGAAAAAGCCCGACGCATCTCAATTTATTAACAGAGCAGGACGACTCGCCCGATCGACACGCCCTGATTCGAAGAGTTTTCTTACAAGATCTGGCGAATCAGCTCAATTGACCCTCCAGCGGTATTGAGACACCTTGGCTTCATGTTTGCTGGATCGCTTAAACCCTCATCACACAAGGAAGCATTCTCCCATGGATGGATACGTCACGGCCCGCAGGGGCCGGATCAGTCGCTCGAACAGTTATGGCCAAGGGGATGGACCGTCCCATGCATAACCGTGAATACAAACTGTCGCCCCGGCAGCTCGCATCCTTTGGAAGCGGGCGGGCCGATACTCGAAACGAATGCAAAAGTTGCAGTAATCCCGTTGGAGGAATTGATTTGGAACCGCGCGTCGTTGAACTGGAAACCCACCTCAAATACATCCGCAAAGACATGGATGAAATTCGCACCGACGTCAGGGTGATCCGCCACCGGCTGGCCTATTCGGCTGGGGCTGCGGCGGTGGTGCTCGGCCTGCTGGGCTGGATCGCCAACAATCGATTCGATCAGTTGGTGATGCTGCTCACGCGATAAAGGTGAGGCGCGCAAAGGCCCGAGCGTCCAACTCGGGCCGGAGAACACCTGCCAGGGTACTAGCCCAGGACTTCGCTCAAGGGGATGAAGCCCACCTCGTCGCCCTCCACCAGCGTCTGTCCCTCGAGCACTTCGACCAGCCCTTCGGCCCAGGCCGCGCTGCGCAGGACACCCGAGCTCTGATTTCGGTAGATGATCGCTCGACCATTCTCCATACGGCCTCGCAGGTATTCTCGTCGACTGCCCGCCTTTGGCCAGGCGAAACCGGCCGGCACCTTGAACTTGAGCGGCGCCACCGACTGAACGCCTTGGCGTCTCAATAGGTAAGGTCGTGCCAGCAGCGCGAACGTCACGAGGGTCGAAGCGGGATTTCCAGGCAAGCCTATGACTGGCACACCACGGTAATGCCCGAACGTCAGCGGCTTACCCGGTTTGATGGCGAGTTTCCACAGCGCCAATTCACCGTCCTCGCGCAAGGCGATGCCCAGGAAGTCCGCCTCCCCCACCGATACCCCTCCAGTGGACAGGATCAGATCGACATCCGACAACTGTGCCAGGCGCTCGCGGGTGGCCGACAAATCGTCGGGCAGGATACCTGCGTCAACCACCTCACAGCCCAGGCGTTGCAGCCAGCCGCACAGCAACACGCGGTTGCTGTTATAGATCTGGCCGGGACCCAATGCCTGCCCGGGCTCGACCAGCTCATCACCCGTGGACAGCACGGCGACGCGGACCTTGCGCACCACGTCCAGCGACGCACAGCCCAAGGATGCCGCCAAGCCCAGCTCGATCGGCCCCAGGCGAGTACCGGCGCAAAGGACTTGCTCCCCAACGGTGGTCTCCTGTCCTTGAGGACGAATGTTCTGCCCACCGACCATGGGCTCGGTAAACCGCACCCGTTGATCGCTTTCAACCACGGTGTTTTCCTGCATCTCGACGCAATCGGCGCCGGCAGGGACTGGCGCCCCCGTGAAGATCCGCGCACACGTGCCAGCGGCCAGCGGCTCCGGCGCCTGCCCGGCAAAAATCCGCTGGCTGACCACCAACGGCTCGCCGTTCCAGTCCGCCAGCCGCAAGGCATAGCCGTCCATGGCGCTGTTGGGCCATGGCGGTAGATCAAGGGTCGAGACCAGATCCTCGGCAAGCACTCGCCCTGACGCCGCGGCCAAAGGCAAATGCTCGCGCTGGACAATCGGTGTACTCGCCGCCATCTCGAGCAGCCGCTCCAACGCCACCTCAACGGCCATCAAGGCACCGGCCTTGCCCGGTTTACCCACGGGATTCACAAGGAGCAGCCTGTTTCAAATGGGCCACGAAGTTGCACGGTCGATGCCGCACATCCAATTGTTCGGCCAGGATCCCATCCCATCCGGTACGCACCGCATTGGTCGACCCTGGCAGGCAACATACGAGCGTGCCATTGGCCAGGCCGGCCAACGCACGGGACTGCACAGTGGAAGTGCCGATGTCAGCCACGGATATCTGCCGGAACAACTCGCCGAACCCGTCGACCTGCTTGTCCAGCAGACACGTGACCGCTTCCGGCGTGCTGTCACGCCCCGTGAAACCGGTGCCGCCGGTGATCAGCACCACTTGCACCACGTCCTCGGCAATCCAGGTCGCGACTTGCGCGCGGATCTTGTACAAATCATCTTTGAGCAGGACCCGCGCCGCCAGGTTGTGACCGGCCGCCGTGAGCCGATCGACAAAGACCTGCCCGGACGTATCGGTTTCCAGGGTACGGGTGTCGCTGACTGTCAGCACCGCGATATTGAGCGGCACGAAAGGTACATCAGCCTTGGCTTTCATAGGCTCGTCCAGTTGTGAAGGAAACAGCCCGGTGTTATATCACAGCGCTTCATTTTTTCGCCCGCGCGGAGACACGACATGACCTCGAACACGCCGCTGCCATCCTGCTCCATTCTGCTCTTGGCGGGTGGGCGTGGGCAACGCATGGGCGGCCAGGACAAAGGCCTGGTGCAGTGGCAAGGCGAACCGCTGATTGCTCATCTCCATCGCCAGACCCGCGCCATGAGCGATGACCTGATCATTTCCTGCAACCGCAATGCGCAACGTTATGCAGCGTATGCCGATCAGTTGGTGCATGACGAGGAAGGCGACTTTCCCGGGCCGCTGGCGGGCATCCGGGCGGGTCTCAAGGCAGCGAGGCATCCGTATTTGCTGGTGCTGCCGTGCGACGTGCCGCAGATCGACGCGAGCCTGCTCGACAACATGCGCAAAACGGCCAGCCAGCACCCTGATCAACCATTGATGGTGCGGCACGGCGAGCATTGGGAGCCGCTGCTGTGCGTCATTCCGTTAACCCTGGCAGCACGCTTCGAACAGGCCTGGAGCGAAGGCGAACGCAGCCCCGGTCGCATCATGCGCGCGCTGCACGCCATTGCCTTGCAGTGCCCTGCCGACGATCCGCGGCTGGCCAATCTGAACACCCCGGAGTTACTGGCCCGACATAAAGGCGTGTCAGATTGACACTAGCCAGGAACTTGCGCGCAATGTATACGTCTGAAGGTCAGTAACTTGAAGAATCCATTTCGGAGAAACACCATGACACAACGGACCCTCGCCACGTTCATGCTCGCTCTGGGCCTCGCCACCCTTGCCGGGTGCGCTTCGCCAACAGTGATCACCTTGAATGACGGTCGCGAAATCCAGGCCGTCGATACCCCCCATTACGATGAAGAAAGCGGCTTCTACGAATTCGAGCAACTGGATGGCAAGCAGACTCGCGTGAACAAGGATCAGGTTCGTACCGTTAAGGATTTGTAATCTGTAGCGTTGCTGCCCGATGTTGCTGGAAAAACTGGCGCTTCCTGAAGAGGGAAGCGCCGGTTTTTTTTTGGGCTTGGGTTTTGAGTTTTGGGTGTATATCCGTTTCTTCGGTAACGGCCACTGGCGGTTCCGCTCTTACAGCGGCTCACTTTTGAAAAGCGCAAAAGTAAGCAAATGTATGGTCAGCCCATCTCCTGCAACCACGGGCGATGAGCGG